>CAZSVG010000023.1:5365-9668 GCA_964610195.1 uncultured Candidatus Cloacimonadota bacterium
CTCCTTGATGGCAGCAATGTTATTAACCATATCGATCTCTTTAGCCCCTTCTCTGATACAGTGTTGGGTCTCTTCCCCTTTAACTTCAGATATACTGGCACCAAGAGGGAAGCCAACTACAGAACAGACCAGGGTTCTGGATTTTTTTAATAAAGAGTGACAGAAACGAACAAAGATGGGATTGACACAGACAGACTTGAAATTATAGTTCTTGGCTTCCGAACAGAGTTTTCTTATGTCATCCGAGGTGCTATGTTGTTTAAGATTGGTGTGATCAATATACCGGGCGATATCTTTAATTTTTTCAACGATCAGATCAGCGCTTTCAGCCCGGCAAATCTTACAGCGGAGACAGACTTCATGTTCTCCACCACAACCACAAACTCTCTCTTCGCCAGGGACAATATATTTTAAGGCTAATTCTTTTATTTTGTTCATTTGAATACTCCTCTTTCGATTTTTTACATTTTATGGACTCAAGAGCTAATTTTTACCTTGAGATTGATAATTTCCGGCCAGTTGACCGCAGGCTGCCTTGATGTCCTTACCCCTGCTTTTACGGTAGGTTACAGCAAAGGGTAGTGGTTGTAGATAACGGATAAATTGATCAATCTCTTCTTCTGTTGGGGCCTGAAACTCACCTTTGTCGGAAGTTTCATTCCAGGAGATAAGATTGACCTTGCATGAAAGATCACCCAATAATTTGATCAGTGCCCGAGCATCCTCTTTACCAGTATTGAAACCTTTGAACATAACATACTCGAGAGTTATCCGGAAAGGATTGTTTCTTCTGTAAAGTTGAAGGTCCTGTTTCAACTCCTTGAGAGGATAGAGTCTGGCAATGGGCATCAAATATTCCCGTTTCTCCTGAATTGCCGAGTTCAGGGATACTGCTAATTTAACCTTTATCCGTTCAGTAAGCAGCTTTCTTATTCCGGGAATTATTCCGCAGGTAGAGACGGTTATCCGACGTGGACTGAACGAGAGCACCCGATCATCCTGTATTAGCCTGATAGCTCTAATGATATTGAGAAGGTTATCCAGAGGTTCGCCCATCCCCATGAAGACCAGATTGGTAATTCTTTTTCCCAGAGAATGACGCCAGGCTATTAACAATTGTGATATGATCTCATCAGTTGTCAGGTTTCGCTTGAAACCGAGATCACCAGTGGCACAAAACCGACATTTTCGGATGCATCCAACCTGTGAGGATATACATAGAGTCAGCTTCTCCTTTTCGGGAATGAGCACCATTTCGATAAAACTATGGTCTAGCAATTCCAACAAGAATTTAGTCGTGCCATCTATTGATACGGTTTTTTGTTTGACTGTAGGTAATTGTAAAGGGTATTTGGTAGCCAGAGTCTCCCGCAATTGCTTGGGTAGATTGGACATCATGCTAAAGTCGGTAATATGTTTTTTATAAATCCACTCACAAATCTGTGTTGCTCGGTAGCGGGCTGTTTTGATATTATCAGCTGAATAAGGGAAAAGCAGTTCTACCCATTCTTCTGGGGTATAAGATAATAGTGAGTTGTGAGGATTGGTCATTTTTTATGATTGTTTTTCGGTCTTCTGTTATTGTTTCTCTTCTTTTTGGGAGTATTATCGATATGTTTTCCGCTTTACATATCCAGAAACTGCTGTAAAGGGATGATCTCGATTAGCTGATCTTCGTTGGAGAGATGAACTTTCTGGTTGTAATAGTCATTTTTGTAAACGAAAAAACGACTGTTTTTGAATTCCAATTCATCTCCAATCTCGGGAAATCCTTTGGAAGATTCTACGTAAAAATTCTCTTCGTAATGGAGACAGCAGAGTAATCTGCCGCAAGGACCGGAGATCTTTGAGAGATTTCCTGAGAGATTTTGATCCTTAACCATCTTGATAGTAACCTGATTGAATCTTTTAAGAAAAGATGCACAGCAGTATTTATAGCCACACATACCTATACCACTGATTCTCTTGGCTTCATCACGTCCTGTAGATTGATGCAATTCAATTCTGGTCTTGAATACAGTTGCCAGCTCTCGAACAAAATCACGGAAATCGATACGGGTATCAGCAGTGAAAAAGAAAGTAAGTTTATTACCATCAAATTGATAAATAGTCTCGATCAGCTTCATTTCAAAACTGTATTTGGGTAGAATTGCAGTAAACTTTTCTGCCGCGGATAGTTCTTTGTCCTTAACAATATCAAGCTGCTTCAATTCGTCTTCCTGAGCAATTTTGATCACTTTCAGGATCTTGTTATTGGCATCAAGATTTATCAACTCCTCATTGGAAATGGAACTGTGGATAACCGTAGCAATGTCGTAACCTCGTTCTACTTCAACTATGACAAACAAATCCGGTTCTAGTTCTAGATTATTTGGGTTTGTAAAGTACCCAAGCTTACCGGAGCGGAATTCGACTTCCACGTAATGATTCATTTTTACCTCTATAGTTTTCTTTATCAATAATTATGCTTGTTATAAAACAGAAATAAAAAGCGAGTTCAATTCTGTAATAAACTCAACTAATAATCTTTCTCTCTGTTTGTTATTTCTGATCTAAATCTCCGATATATATAATTGAACAATTCCTTCTCGGTATCTGTCAGAGATAGATCTCTTCTCTGTTTAACAATCCGGACTGTTTCTAAAAATGAAGAAAGAAGATAAGGTTCCAAATTACTTGCTTCTCCCCAACTGAAAGAGGGGATATGATCTGATATAAGATTATTACCATAAAGATTACAACCTAAACCGATAACCGTACCGGTGTTGACCGAACAGTTTATCCCTGTTTTGGTATGATCTCCGATCATAACTCCCAGAAATTGATTTCCTGTCCCGATTTTGCTGTTCAGAGGATAACAGAATGCCTTGATTGGTTTATAGTTATTCTTCAGATCGCTATTATTGGTATCAGCACCCAGATTAATCCATTCGCCAAGATAGCTGTGTCCAAGAAAGCCATCATGTTGTTTATTGGAATAGCCCTGAAATATCGAAGCCTCAACTTCACCACCGATTTTGCAGACTGGACCAATAGAAGTTCCTTCATATATTCTGGCTCCTGCTTTTATAATGCTATTCTTGCCAATATAGACCGGTCCAACAATAACTGCATTGGGGAGAATTTTTACCCCTTCATCAACTACTACAGGACCCTCAGAAGCATCGATCACTACTCCCGGCTTTAGCTCTGTTCCCTCACCGATCCAAACATTATAGGGGTTGAGTATGGTAACACCCATCTCTGTCTCAAAGAAGTTGTCCTGTTCATAAAAAAAATCATTAAAATCTCGACGAATATAATCATCATTAGCGGAGATCAATTCCCAGATGTATTGCCAGCAGTTTCCCGGATCAACATCAATTCTCTTTAAATCCCGGAAAATAGATGAACAGGTTTCTGAATTTAAGTCCTGTTCCGGAAGGTTACAACGGGCTACCAGCACCACATCCCCTTCTATATATGATGAATTTTCAGGGATAGAACGTATTTTTTTCACCCATTCATCACTGATCTTCAGACGACTATTGACAAAGATAGTATCACCAGCCAATAATTTATTGATTTGCCAGTCAGGATGTCGTTCTTTATAAAGGGGTGTTAGAATATCTGAAATTACTAATGCAGGGTGGTCAACTTCCAGATAGGCTGCAAGCCGTTGTCTTAGTTTGAGGATACCGATTCGCAAATCAGCCGTAGAACGGTTTAAAGTAATGGGGTAGAAATTTTCCTGCAATCTATCATCAAATATTACATATATCATCATCAACCTCAGTATGTAAAGCAATTAGGTATTTTAATATTTAACAGCATTTTTTTCTCAGGAGTTATTACGTCAAATGAAATAATTAACTAACTCTTTAGGAAGTATGTTACTAACCGATGTACAGACTGAAGTCTATGTTACAAGAATTATATCCATGAAGGTCAAGGTTTCCAGGAGAAGAGTTCAAAAATCCCCCTGACGGTTACTAAGACAATATAAAAAGGTTGTAATATTGACCAGGCCGGAAAGAAACGTAATCTCTTTCTTTCTCTCTCAAATAGCTTGAAATTAGTTGCAACGAAGATATATTCGCTGATTAGTTTAATAACAACCAGGAGTATGGCTGCCTGCCAGTTTAGAAAAAGAAGAATAATAATCGTCAGGTGAATGAGAAAAACAGCCGTTAAAAAGAAAAAGAATTCCGGATTGAGATACAATTGCCATTTGGCGTTGGAAGCCCAACGACTTCGCTGACTGATTAAATGCTGAACTGATTTAACCGATTGAGTATAAACAAAAGAGTGTTCGATAAGAGAG
>CAZSVG010000023.1:9678-9908 GCA_964610195.1 uncultured Candidatus Cloacimonadota bacterium
ATGCCGACGGAAGAGTTGCATCAGATTAACATCATCACCAGAAACCAGATATTTGATTTTCTCAAAACCACCAACCTGCTCATAAGCACTTCTCAGATACGCCAGATTCTGGTTGGAACAGGAGAAATATTTCCCGGAGAGAATGGCTCCAGCTGCTGCCATAAACATTAGTAGAAAATCGAAATACTCGAACTTTTCCAACAGGGAGCTGTTATGCCAATTACTAATCT
>CAZSVG010000024.1:0-9507 GCA_964610195.1 uncultured Candidatus Cloacimonadota bacterium
ACTCTGGACGTAAAACCTGTCAGAAGCACTGACACACCATTTGAAGTTGGTGGAGAAGTGGTAACTCAGTATCGGGTGATCATTGAGTTGTCAGTTTTCAAGATTGTTAAGGAGGGATAATGGAAACCAGATATATCAAAGATTTCACGATTGCAGTAGCAGTCATTATCCTATTTGTCTTTCTTCTGAAAACAGTAAATGTTGTCAATAAATCGCAGGCAGTACCGGTAGATTCGATCCATAAGGATATGGCTATTGACGCTCAGTTAATCGATCAAATACAGCAAATTGAACATTCTATCAGAGACCGGATGGATTTCGTTTTCACAGTAACGAGAGATCCGTTGGAGCAGAACCTCATAGTTCGCACCAGAGTAGATCTGGAGCAGGAATGGCGTCGCCGGGTAGAAGAGATGATCAGATTAGCGGCAACCTATGTTGATGAAGATGGAAATCGCAGGGCTGCGATAGCCTATAGAGGAGAAACCAGACTATATGGTGTCGGAGATTATATTGATAACAACAGAATAGTTGATATCGATGTAGGACAGATAACATTATTGTATCAGGGACGTCAGAACACATTAGAGCTGAAACCGATTCCACCGAAGCCGGCTCAGATAGACGATCGTTCACGAACTCAAGAATATATATGGTAAAATAAAAGGCAAAAAGGAGTATATATATGTTCAATTTAAAACAAACCAAATTAGACTGCTCGGCTCGAGCAGTTTCGCCAAATTCTTTACTTACTTTCAAGGTCAGTATTGTAATCGTGATTATCTTGGTAGGGTTATCATTTAATTTAACTGCTGCCGAGCAAAGTGTTAATCTGCTGGAAAAAAAGATCACAATAGACGCGATAGATGCTTCTCTGTCCAATGTTTTGGCTACCATGGCCAAAATGAGCGACAGTAATATCGTATTAGCGGTAGACACGATCCTGGATCGGGATAAAGAAGATGAACGTAAGATAACCGTAAGTTTAAGGGACATCCCGATTGAACAGGCATTATCTTTGGTTGTCAAAGCCGTTGGTTTATCTTATCGCCTGATCGGTGACAACACATTCCTCGTGGGTGATAGACAGAGAATTCAGGAGGAAGTCGGTGAAAGAAGTTACCTGGTCAATCTGAATTATGTCGATGCCGAAAAGATCGTCAATGCTTTAAAAATTCTTCCCGGAGAAGCAGTAGAAATCGAAGGCCAGAATGCCATAATGCTAAAAGCCAATCCGGTTACATTTGCCGAGATCAGTAAGCGCATTCAGGAGATCGACGTTCCCCAGAAGCAGGTAGAGATCAGAGCCAGATTGATCGAAGTTTCCCTGACAGATTCCAAAAAGATCGGGATAGACTGGTCCAGATTAAACAGGCTGACTACCATAATAGCTGAAAACCCGATCAATGCGGACGGAGTCGGTTTACCATATAATTATACAGATGTTACGGGAGCTTTAACTCATGGTGCTACTTCACCTTTGGGTGAATTACCGGCATCTCAGTATTTCCAGAAAATGGATGATTGGAATGATGTCGCCAGATTTAGTCGTCAGCTAACAGCTTTTGATATTACTATCGATTGGCTGTTGGAGAACAATGCAGCCAAGCTTTTAACAGATACAAGATTGACAGCTCTAAATGGAGAGAATGCCGAGATCCATATTGGTGAAGTTGTTCCCTTTGTTGTAACTGACCGTGAATATCAGTTACAGGTAGAAAGAGAACAAGTCGGGATTAAACTGAATGTTACTCCCACAGTCAATAAGGATGGACAGATCACCGTCAAGATCTCACCGGAAGTCAGTTCTGTTACGGAATTGGTAGGTGGTTATGTTCCCAGAACAAAGGTCAGAAGAGTAAATTCTACAGTGACAGTTCCCGACGGAAGTAAGATCATAGTAGGGGGCCTGTTGAGTTCCAATTTAATAAGTTCTGTTAATAAAGTTCCTCTTCTTGGTGATATCCCCTTTATCGGTAAACTGTTCCAGCATCGTAATGAGCAGATCACAACCACAGACCTACTGATAGAGATAACACCAAGAATAGTTAATATTGCCGATCATCAGGTAGATTTCGAAGTTGACGGGAGACTGGACAGAAGGCTCATCCGTCAAATCGAAGAAGATGAAGAAACCAATCAATAAACCAAGGAGTGTGAAATATGAAATATAGCATCCTATTTACTGCAACATCTCTCTTAATTGCTATTCTGGTGATGACCTTTCTGGGATGTGACAGCAGGGTATTTGATCCCGACAGTTTCGAGATCATCAGCTTAACTGTCCCCAGCGAACTCTATTCTGGCAGCGAAGGCAATGTAGAGGCGTTAGTAGTCACGAAAGAGGGCGTTCCGGCTGCAGGTCAGACCGTGACTTTCAAGACCGATGTTGGGATAATCGGAGCCAATGCAGTAACCAACGATTTCGGCCTTGCTACGGTCACCTATTATTATAATGTTACTGATACGCTGGTAGCAACAATAGAGGCCTCAATTCAAAAATCCAAAAAAACAGCTCATATAACAGTTATTCCCTTCGAAGGGGAGTATCGCATAACCAGTTTGACAGCCACCCCGTCTACCATCTACTCAGACAACAATATTACTTATTCAACAATAAGAGCAAGAGTGGTTGATAGTGAAAACTTCCCGGTAATTGAACAGGTAGTTCGTTTCAAGACAGATCTTGGTGGGATAATCGGTTCGGTGATGACAGACCAGATGGGTGTTGCTACAAGCACTTTTTACGATAGTGAAGATATCGGTTTGGCGACGATAGTAGCCCAGATCGGTTCTGCATCAAGATCGGTCACTGTTGATATTGTCGAAACCCCGGCGATCGAAACCGTAGAGATAATAAATGATCTGGATGATCTGAATCTGGAGATTGAGATGACTCTTCGGGCGGTAGCAATCAATACACTTGGTGATCCGGTAGCAGACGGGACAATTATCACCTTTACCACGACCAAAGGATTTTTCACCGAAACCAATCTCGGTTACACCTCTGGTGGCCAGGCAACAGTCAGTTTTAATACAGGGACATCAGCCGGACCGATAACCGTTTCTGCTCGTTTAGGGACAGTCGTCGGCCAGAAAACCGGTAACATCAATCCCGGATTTCCGGCATCCATCAGCTTGCAAGCCCAGATGATCAATGAATTCGATGAATGGGTTCCGATACCAGTATCTGGCATCCCGGTCAATTTCCCGCGAGATGTCAGGATCAGAGCGGCAGTCAGGGATATGTTCAATAATATCAATCCGGGAACTCCATTAACCTTTGAAACCGATCTGGGTGGTATTCAGAGCTCTGCTATTACCGATGAGAATGGGGTGGCCTATGTTCCTTTCTTCCCCAGTACTTCTGCCGGGACAGCTCAGATCACAGCCAAGACCATTCAGGTTGGTGAGGGTGGAGAACCGATAACCGGGATCACTCTTTTAACTATCTATTCCGATGAAGTAAATTCTATTGCCTTCACCCAGGAAGAGCAGATATATCTCGATGTTCAGGGTGTTGGTGGTATCGAATCAAGACCCTTGAGAGTTGAATTGAGGGATTACGGCGGAAATCTGGTAACCGGTCAGCATTATGTCCTGTATGAAATTGATCCTGCAACTGCTCCGACAGGGGTCAATATCAACAATGTCGGGCTTTCTGATGAAATCTTGGCCAATAATGGTATTGCCATCGCCTCGATCAACAGCGGAACAGGTTCAGGGACGGTAAAAGTAACGGTTTCTCTGGTATCCAATCCCGATATTCGGGCAACCAAAGCCAATATCGTTGTTCGTTCCGGACCACCTCATAGTGTTCAACCTACCATAGGTGACTTTGATACCGGTGTTTCCATGGGTGGCGGTGTCTGGCGGATAGAAGCGGGTGCCGTGGTTAAAGATCAGTATAATAATCCGGTTATCAATGGCACAGCAGTCTGGTTCTCTTTGAGTAATCAACCGCAACCTCCGGTTAACTGTTATATTGATGGGTCCGGCTACACCGGAAATCCGACCCCGACCAACGAGGATGGAACACCCGGTTTTGCCGGCACATTCCTCTATTATCACGGGATCAATATATATGATAAAGTTACGATCGTTGCCGAGTCCGGTGGTGTTACAGGACAGTTACTGGCAACCCTGCCTATCCATCAGGCCAGAATGGAGATCGTGGTTACTCCGGGACACCATGATTATTTTGCTGATGACGATGATGATGAAACCCAGGAAGGGAGGATCATCGTGGCTTTACGTGATGGTCAGGGGAATTTGATCACCGGTGCCAACATCAAGTTGACCTCGACTCATGGTCTCTTTGTGAACCATATCTGGTTCGACGAATTTGGTAATGCGATCAATGATCCCAATATTCCGGAAGTTATTACAACTTATCAGGGTGAAGCCAAAGGAGCAATTCTGTCCAGGATCTGGGAATGTCCACCGCCGGTAGAGGAGTATTTCACGACAGTTGATGTCCAGATCAATGCTTTCCTGATCGGCACCAACACGATCGCCCAGACCTCGTTTACGATCAGAAGATATATTATTCCTTATCCCGGATAGTTTATCTGCCGGTGTTTAACGATGAGTACCCGGACGAAGTCTATGTTACAAAAATGCACAGACTAAAAGTCTATGTTACAAGGTATTTATGGGAGTGTGTCGCCCGGCCCTGCAGAGGGTCAGGCGACCTGACTCCTGAATCTGGATCGGGAGAGTGATCAGTTCTTGTTAGCTTGCGTTGATCACCCGGACAAAAACTGAAGTGTATGTTACAAATAGTTGTCATCCTGAGTGTTCTGCCGTTTACTTCTTGTTTGGTTTGCGGTAGAATGTATCGCAGGATAAAAATGCACAGACTAAAGTCTATGTTACAAATATGCACAGACTGAAGTCTATGCTACAAAATAGCTGTCACCCTGAGTGATTCTTGATAAACTCCTTGCTATAATTGCAAGAATTGTATCGAAGGGCTGACAGATTACAGACTGATGTCTATGATACAAAAATGCACAGACTGATGTCTATGATACAAAAATGCACAGACTGAAGTCTATGCTACAAAATTGCAATGTTCATATTAAGGAGCTAAAATGAGTTTTAATCCTCAGTTCGCCAGAATCGGCGAAATACTGATCCATATGTCGGCAGCGACCGAGGACCAGGTTAAAGAGGCTTTGATTAAACAGAGTAACTTCAATCTGAAACTGGGAGAGACCCTTCTCAAGCTCGGTCACATCAAGGAAAAGGAGCTTTTGGAAGCCTTACACCAGCAATTAGAGATCGAG
Source organism: uncultured Candidatus Cloacimonadota bacterium (assembly GCA_964610195.1). Lineage (GTDB taxonomy): Bacteria > Cloacimonadota > Cloacimonadia > Cloacimonadales > JAJBBL01 > JAHYIR01. Next base: position 5,292 of record CAZSVG010000024.1, read on the forward strand.
ATAGTTGATGAAGAACAATTATTAGACCTCGATCCGAAAGTCGTTAAAATAATTCCGGAGCCATTCGCTGTTTCCAACAGGGTCATAGCAATTCGCAAAGATGATGACGGAGTGGTTGTGGCGATGACCGATCCGGAAAATATTGTTATTCAGGATAGTCTGAAAAAGATCATTTCCAGGGCGATCAAACCGGTTCTGATCAGTGAAAGTGTTTTAACCGACACCCTGGAAAGGTATTATAAAAGTATCCGAACCACCAGCGAGGTGGAGGATGCAGTCGGAGAATTCGGTTTTGTTGCTGTTGATGAAGATGAAAATGAGATCAATATTGATAAAACCGCAGCTGCAGATGCCCCGATCGTCAAGCTGATCAACCTGATCATCACCGAAGCTATTAAAGCGGGAGCCACCGATATCCATATCGAACCGTTGTATAAAAATTGCCGGGTCCGTTATCGAATTGACGGCGCCTTAAGGGAAGTAATGAGTCCACCCATCGGGGTCCATGCCGGTGTGGTTTCACTGATCAAAGTTATGTCGAAACTCAATATAGCCGAGCGAAGACTACCCCAGGACGGGCATATTTCTCTAAAAACGGCGATGAAAGCTGTAGACGTTCGTGTATCTATCGCTCCTACAGTTACCGGCGAGAAAGTGGTTCTGCGTCTTTTAGACAAAGGGGAGTTCGGTTTTAAATTAACCACTCTCGGTTTTGACGAAGAAAATCTGGAGATCTTCAAACGCTGGATCAGAAGACCATACGGGATTATTATTGTTTCCGGACCAACCGGAAGTGGTAAATCAACAACCCTTCACGCAGCTCTGAAAGAGATTCAGGATATCGAATCGAATATCATCACTGTGGAAGACCCGGTAGAATATCGTCTGGAAGGGGTAACCCAGATCGAGACCAAGGAGAAGATCGGCCTGACCTTTGCCAGTGCCCTCCGGTCCGTCTTGCGTCAGGACCCCGATATCGTTCTGATCGGTGAGATCAGGGATGCTGAAACTGCTGATATTGCAGTAAAGTTCTCCCTGACCGGTCACCTGGTCTTCACCACTCTCCATGCCAACGATGCTCCAGCCACTATCACCCGAATCATTGATATCGGAATTCCGAGTTACCTGGTCGGCTCATCCCTTAACCTGGTGATGGCTCAGAGATTGGTCAGAAAGATCTGTGAACATTGCAAGACCGATTATAAACCGGATGCAGTTGAGATACGTGATTGCGGTCTCACCGAGGAAGAAGCAGCCAAGATCAATTTCAAGATCGGTAAGGGTTGTGTCCATTGTGATAATACCGGCTATAGCGGACGAACCGGCATTTTTGAGATCCTGGAAGTCACCTCTGACATTCGTCGTCTGATCTTTGATGGAGCGAATCAGGACATGATCCGGGAACAGGCCATAAAAAACAGCATGGAAACTCTCCACGATAGTGCCTTCAAGAAGATGAAAAAAGGTATTACCACGATCAGAGAAGTTATCAAGTTAACAATAGTAGAATAAATTTGTAACATAGACTTTAGTCTGTGCTAACCGAAAAGTTTAAGTTCATGAGGTAAAAAATGGCAACATTTATGTATGTGATCAAAGATGCCAAGGGCGTCAAGATCGAAGGGACGATCAAAGCCTCTTCACTCGATGAAGCGGTGGATAAGTTAAGCAAGGAAGGTGGAACGATCATCTCCGTGAAGAGCGCTGCCGAAGGTGCCTTCAAAGGAAGACTCTCCCTCTTCGATAAAGTGATGCTCGTCATCTATAAACTAAGAACCGGGATATCCCTCAAAGCGCTGGTATTTTTCACCCGTCAGTTGGCCACCATGTTTTCTGCCGGTCTGACTCTGGAGAAAGCTATCTCCAATCTCGAGAAAGAGGAGAAAAACAAACGGTTGAAGAAGATCCTCAAAAAGATCAGCGACGATATCAAGAAGGGATTCAGTCTCTCGGAAGCCATGGAACAGCATCCCGGAGTATTCAATAATCTCTATATTGCCCTCGTTCAGTCAGGAGAGGTGTCCGGTACCCTGCACACCGTTTTGAACAATCTCTCTGATTATCTGGAAAAGATCGAAGATACACGCCGTAAAGTTCTCTCGGCAATGGCTTACCCCATTTTCATTCTGATCTTTTTGTTTTTCGTAGTCTGGGGTCTGTTTTATTATATCATTCCGATGTTTGCTGAAGTGTATGAAAGATTTGGCGCTGATTTACCTGCTCCAACCCTGGCTGCCATTGCTATAAGTGACTTTATCAGAGACAACATTTTCTTTACCCTGGTTGTTCTCTTCGTCGCTGCTTTTACTATCTTCCTGATTTATCTGACCGATAGAGGAAGGTATTTCTTCCACTCTACCGGCTTCCGTGTTCCGGTGGTTGGTGGTTTGCTCAAGAACTCCATTATCAGTAAATTCTCCAGGACTTTCAGTATCCTGATGGCTGCCGGTGTTCCGATCATGGACACTATGGAGCTTTCAGAGAACGTCGTGCAGAATGCAGTATTCGAAGGTGCTATTCGGAAAGCAAGAATTATGGTAAAGGAGGGATACAGTGTTGTCGGGGCATTCCGCAAGACCGGTGTTTTCCCATCAACCTTGCTACAGCTCTTTGCTACCGGGGAAGAGACCGGAGATATGGACAAATTATTGGGTAAGGCTGCTGAATTTTATGAAAAACTTGTCGATTCGGTTATTGATCGATTAACAGCACTTATTGAACCAATTCTGATAGTTATTATGGCTTCATTGGTAGGGACTATAATCGTAGTTATTTACCTGCCGATCTTCTACCTCGGATTAGCAATCAGTGCCGGGGCATATTAACCATGACAATTAGATCATCTGATTAAGATGGACATACAAGAACATTATTTAGTTAAATATCAGAAAAAGAGCGTCCGAAGCGCTCTTTTTCGTTTTTGTTATTAATTGTTGACTAAATGGTAACGCTTATTTTTATTTAGAAACTCAAGTTCCTTATGGAGAAAGGGAGGAAAAATGAGAGTGAAAACGATATCAACTTTTATTATGATAAGTCTGATTATGGGGATTTTATCATACCAAACACTCTTTGCTATAAATAGTCATGATAGAGATAATCCTGCCATAGCTCTTGTTTTGGATCGCTCAGGCAGCATGGGATTCTTTAATTATATAAATCCAGCGAAACAGAGAGCTCAGACATTTGTTGGCTTTATGCAGAATGGGGATCAAGTTGCAGTAGTAAGCTATTCTGAAACCGCGACCGTAAACTTTTCCATAACCTCAATAGTAGGAGATGTCACCAAAACGGCCGCTCAAAATGCTATAAATGCTCTGCAATCGGGTGGTAGAACAAGTATCGGTGCCGGTTTATTATCAGGAAGAAATCAATTGGCTTCCAGTACTACAACCGGACAGAGAGCCATGCTCTTACTCAGTGATGGTTGGGATAATTATGAACCCTTTGCTATCAACGTTGTCCCCAATATTCCGGCAAGCATAGATGTCTATACAATTGCTCTCGGCCCGAATTCTGATCAGGCACTACTACAGTGGATAGCCAATCAAACCGGGGGGACATATCATTATGCTCCGACACCGGCTGTTTTACAACAGATTTACGATACAATTAACGGCTCGCTAAGAGAATATCAGAATTATCTTTATGTCAGTGATATCATAGAACCGGCAGAATCTATTGGATTCCCTGTTAATATTGATGTTACTGCTGGTTTTATTTATTTCAAAGTGGCTTCAGATGAAGAATATTCCGCCCAATTATCTTCCCTGGATTTGATCTTAATCAATCCTAATGGCGAGCAAATAGATGCAACCAATGTTATCGATGAAGGTTTTGGAGATCTGACATCAGGTTTCTCATACAGAACTTATCGCATTGACAATCCGGAAGCAGGAACCTGGCAGATGATTATGAGCAATTACTCTTATGATCAGAATCTGGTATTCGATCTAAGCGTTTGGGGTAGTACAGCTATCAAAATGCAGCAGATAATAGCAACAGAAGGAAATATTATTAATGAACCTCTTGCATTGGTGGTTGAATTGACCAATGATAGTATCCCGATCTCCAATTGCCAGGTCTGGGCAACTATTACCCTTCCGGAAGCAGAGAACAGAAGTTATTGGTTTACTGAAACAGACATTATGGGATCATCCATTAATAGTGGACGAACTGATCGGGAAGTTGAACTGATCCTTGTCGAAACTACTCC
>CAZSVG010000025.1:0-9387 GCA_964610195.1 uncultured Candidatus Cloacimonadota bacterium
AAAAAGTCGGGGACAGCAGGGTTAGAGTCTGCAAGAAAACCGGTGATGAGCTTTAATGAGGTGAAAGAATGAATCGACTGAAAGAAAAATATAGAAATGAAGTTGTCCCGGTCCTGATGAAGAAATTTGGTTATAAGAATGTTCATCAAGTTCCAAAGCCGGAAAAGATATCGGTCAATATGGGTGTAGGTAAGGCCACCCAGAATAAAGCGCTTTTGGATAACGCCATCAAAGATCTGGAGAGGATTACCGGTAGAAAATCGATAGTTACCAAAGCCAAAAAATCAATCTCAAATTTTAAGTTGAGAATGGGGATGCCTATCGGCTGTAAAGTCACTCTCAGGGATGAAGTAATGTATGAATTCCTCGATCGGTTGATCACGATCACCATCCCCAGAATCAGAGACTTTAAGGGGATCCCGGTCAACTCCTTCGATGGTAGAGGAAACTATACTTTCGGGATCAAAGAACAGACTGTTTTCCCCGAGATCGACCTCGATAAGACCGATATGATCAGAGGGTTGAATATCACAATCAACACAACTGCGAAAAATGACGAAGAGGGGCGAGAACTGTTAAAAGAACTCGGGTTACCCTTCCAGAAGCATAACGAATAGTACCCAGGCATGGCTTAATAAGAGCAGGAGTAAATATGGCAAAAAAATCGTTAGTAGAAAAACAGAAAAGAGAACCCAAATTCAAGGTCCGAAAATATAACCGCTGCCGCCTTTGTGGCAGACCACGCGCCTTTATCCGTGACTTTGGATTATGCAGACTCTGTTTCCGCAAGCTTGTTTCCGAAGGGCAAATACCCGGAATCATCAAATCAAGCTGGTAAATCTTAGGAGGATTATCAAATGAGTTTAAGCGATCCGATAGCTGATGCATTAACGAAAATACGTAATGCATATCGTACTGGACATAAAGAGGTTACTGTCAATCACAGTAACATCACTGAAGCCATAGTTAGGGTTCTGTCCGAAGAAAATTTTATCAATAGTTACGAAATTATTGAGATTCCCACCAACAGAGGTGGCTCCCGCAAGGGTATCTGTATTAATCTCCGATATACCAATAATGGTCAATCGGTGATCAAAGGTTTAGAAAGAATTAGTAAACCGGGACGTCGCGTTTATGTCAAAGCTGATGCTATTCCCAGGGTTTTTAATAACATCGGCTGTGCAATACTATCAACCAATACAGGGCTATTAGTTGATCGCCAGGCACGTGAGAAGAGAGTCGGTGGTGAATATATCTGCAGAGTCTGGTAGGATTGAGGAGGCAACATGTCAAGAATAGGAAGAAATCCGATCACAATCCCCAATGAAGTTTCTATCGACATGGTGACTAAAGACAATTTGTCGGTCATCAAAGTCAAAGGGAAATTAGGTGAATTACACTATACCCTGAATAAGGGGATCAATATAGAAAAGGAAGAAGGAGTACTGAAGGTCTTGCGGAGTGATGACTCCAAAGAGCAGCGAGCTTTGCATGGTCTTTCCAGAGCTTTGATTTTTAACATGATCGAAGGGGTTAGCAAAGGTTATGAAAGAATACTCGAAGTTATTGGTACCGGTTATAGTGCCGAGAGAGTTGGACCCTGGCTGAAACTGGTTCTGGGATATTCACATGATATACTGATTGAGGTCCCGGAAGATCTAACCGTCGAGACCGAAGCTGTTCCCCGTAGCAGAACTGGAAGAAGTAACGTCCAGTCACTCATCAAAGTAAAGGGTATATCCAAAGAGGATGTCGGCAAGTTTTCAGCCGAGATTAGAAGATGCCGTCCTCCAGAGAATTACAAGGGGAAGGGTATCAGATTTCAGGGTGAGTATGTACGTATTAAAGCCGGTAAAGCTGGTGCTAAATAAGATTTTGGAGAACTAAAATGGTTAAAGATAAGAATATAAAGAAGAAGATGGCGAAGAGTCGCCGACATTGGGTTATCAGAAAGAGACTGGCAGGAACAAAAGAACGCCCACGATTAGTCGTCTTCCGTAGCCTGAAGCATGTTTATGCCCAGATTGTGGATGATGTGGATGGTAAGACAATCCTTACTGTATCTACATTGTCAAAAGATCTTCAATTAGATCCCAAAATGAAGAAGACTGAACAGAGTTACAAAGTCGGCTTATTATTAGGTGAGAAAGCACTATCAAGCGGAATATCAACAATCTGCTTTGATCGTGCCGGTTATAAATATCACGGTAGAGTTAAAGCTTTGGCTGAAGGTGCCCGTAAAGCCGGTTTAATCTTCTAAGGACGGAGGAGTATTTTGATTAAGAACGAAAGAACTGATGTATTGGAATTTGAAGTAGAAAAAATAGTAGATACGAACAGAGTTGCTAAAGTGGTCAAAGGTGGTCGCAACTTTAGCTTTAATGCGATCGTAGTAGTTGGTGACAAGAAAGGTTTTGTGGGTGTTGGAACCGGAAAAGCAAATGAAATAGTCGATGCTATCCGCAAAGCCAAAGAAAAGGCGACCAAGAGTCTCTTCAGAGTTCCAATAGTGAACGGCACTATTCCTCATGAAATAATCGGACGTTTTGGAGCGAGCAGGATTCTCCTAAAACCTGCAAGTCCCGGTACCGGTATTATTGCCGGCGGACCGGCTAGAGCAATTTTAGAGGCAGCAGGGGTGGAGAACATCCTCTCCAAATCACTCGGCTCGAATACTGCCGGTAATGTGGTTAAAGCAACTGTTGATGGTTTAAAGAATCTCAGAACCATCGCTCAAGCAGCAGCTTTACGTGGTAAGAAAGTTCATGAACTAACGGGACAGAAACCGTTGGAACCGAAAGTTGAACCTATCGAAGAAGAGAAGGAAGAGGTTAACAATGAGCAAGATTAAAGTTACTCAGGTGAGAAGTATCATTGGTAGAGACGAGACGCAGAAGAGAACCATTCAGGCTCTCGGTCTTGGCAAGATCAATCGTTCAAGGGTTCATAATGACACTCCGGCAATCAGGGGAATGATCAATAAGGTCAGACATCTGGTGTCGGTAGAGGACATAGTTCCTGAAACCGCTCCTGAATCAGTGCAGAAGCCGGTGAAAGCTGATGCCCCGGCAGTTATCCGGGAAGAGAAGAAAGTAAAGTCTGCGAAAGAAGTTAAGGAAGAGACTCCAAAGCAAGCGAAAGCAGCTACTGCCGAGAAGGAAGAAGCAAAAGTAGAGAAAACTAATAAAGAAGCAACTCCGAAAAAAACTCAGAGTAAGAAAAAGACTGAAAAAGAAACAACCGAAAGTGATTCGGCAACCGAAGAATAATTAAGGAGAAATTGAATGCAACTCCATAGTATAAAAAGACCGGTAATCAAGAAAGGCAAAAAGAGATTAGGAAAAGGAGAAGGATCCGGTACCGGCAAACAGGCCGGTAGGGGTCATAAGGGGCAGAAGGCACGTGCCGGAGGTAATATCCCCGCCTGGTTTGAAGGTGGCCAGATGCCAATCCAACGCCGATTACCGAAGCGTGGTTTTAAGAATTTCAACCGGATAGAGTATCGGATAGTCAATCTGAACTCTTTGGTAGTTATAGAAGAGAGTGAAATTGATGTAGTCATGATGGAAACAAAAGGGCTGATCAAGAAGTGCTCCTCTAAAAAGTATGTTCCGGTAAAGATACTGGCGAACCTGGATGCCGAGTTCAACAAAAAGGTGACGATCAAAGCTGATGCCTTTTCCAAAAAGGCAAAAGAGATCATAGAAGCTAACGGTGGTAAAGCGGAGGTGATGTAACTTGTTAGAGAGCTTAACTAATGTATTCAAGATCCCGGATCTCAAGAAGAAAATTCTGATAACCGGACTCTTATTGATTTTATACCGACTCGGTAGTTTTATACCGACTCCCGGTATCGATGCAACTGTATTAAAAGAGATCTTCAGTGCTCCGGGGAGTGACAGAACTCTTTTCGGGATGTTTGATATGTTTGTTGGTGGCAATTTCGAACGCGCTTCTGTTTTTGCTCTCGGGATAATGCCCTACATTACCGCTTCGATCGTTATCCAGCTATTGGGGAGTATAGTACCTTTCTTCGAGAAATTGAAGAAGGAGGGGGCAGAGGGACAGAAAAAGATCGCTCAGATCACCCGTTATGGAACGGTCATCATCGCCGCCTTTAACGCCATTGGGATCAGTTTCTTTCTCCAGAGTTTGGAGAGTGCGAGCGGCTTAAGAGCTGTGAACAGTCCCGGTTTCATGTTTATCTTTACAACTGTAGTAACTATGGTTACCGGAACGATAGTGATCATGTGGCTTGGTGAGCAGATCACGGAGCATGGGATCGGCAACGGAATTTCTTTAATAATCTTTGCCGGAATCATAGCCCGTTATCCACAAGGTTTCTGGTTAATGTTCAACATGGTCAGAGCCGGGGCAATGAGCATTTTCATGGGACTTTTGGTATTGATCATTATGGTCGGAGTAACTGCCAGCGTTATTTTAGTTACGGAAGCGATGCGCAAGATCCCGGTTCAATATGCAAAGAGGATCATTGGTCGCAAGATGTATGGTGGACAGAGCACTCATATCCCGTTAAGGGTGAACACCGCCGGGGTTATCCCGATCATCTTTGCCCAGTCAGTTATCATGTTCCCCAGAACTATCGCTACTTTTTTCCCGGAGAGTGATATAATGAACGTAGTTGTTCGCTGGTTATCACCCGGTGAATTTCTATACACAACGATATATGTTCTGTTGATTATCTTCTTTGCCTATTTCTATACGGCAATCATTCTCAATCCGGTGGAGATGGCGGAGAACATGAAGAAGTATGGTGGTTTCATTCCCGGCAAAAAACCGGGTAAAAAGACAGCCGAGTATATTAATAACGTATTAACGAGAATAACCCTGCCGGGCGCTATCTTTTTCGCCTTTGTGGCTGTATTACCTGAGTTCATGTCCAAATATACCAACCTCCCCTTTTATTTTGGAGGGACCGGGTTGATCATCATTGTCGGGGTAGCTCTGGACACACTTCAGCAGATCGAATCACATCTGGTAATGCGTCATTATGAAGGTTTCATGAAGAAGGGTAAACTAAGGGGTAGAAGCGGTTCATAATGGGACATTACCGAAGTGACAGTGAGATCCGGGGGATAACCGATTGTTGCAAGATCGTGGCTGAAGTTCTTCAAGAACTTGACTCCTGCATCAAACCGGGGATCAGTACCATGGATTTAGATCGGGAAGCGGAAAAGATCATCCGGAAAAACGGGGCTTTTCCCGCCTTCAAGGGGTATTCTATACCAGGGTTACCACCTTATCCCGCCTCAATCTGCGCTTCAATAAATTCCTGTATCGTGCATGGCATCCCGCGTGAAGATTCCATTCTGCAAGAGGGTGATATCATCGGTATCGATGTCGGAGTCGGAAAGAACGGTTTTTTTGGTGACGGAGCGAGAACCTATCCGGTCGGATTGATCAGTCAGGAAGCCCGGTTATTATTAGAGGTAACCGATATCGCCCTAGACAAAGGTATCGAACAGGCTGTTGAGGGTGGCAGTGTCGGAAATATTTCAGCAGCGATCGGTGATTATGTCGAGTCGAAGGGATATTACGTCGCTGACCGGTTAACAGGGCACGGAATAGGACGGGAACTTCATGAAGAACCGATGATTCCCAACAAAGGGATCAAAGGTAATGGGAGACGGTTAACTAAAGGCATGACCCTGGCAATTGAACCGATGGTCAACATCGGGACAAATCAGGTCAATGAGCTAGGTTGGGAGTTTTTCGTTGCTGATAATTCCCTATCGGCACACTTTGAGCATACGATTCTGATCACCGCTCAGGAACCGTTGATCTTAACGCGGTAGGAGATAGATCATGGCCAAAACAGATGTCATTGAAGTTGAAGGGATCGTCACTGAAGCATTACCGAACACATTCTTTCGGGTCCGCCTGGAGAATGGTCATGAGATCCTGGCTCATAGTTCAGGTAAGATGCGGATGCATTATATCAGGATCTTACCCGGTGACAAGGTAAAAGTGGAGTTATCTCCATATGACCTGAACCGGGGAAGAATAACCTACAGGTATAAATAGGAGTAAATATGAAAGTTCGTTCATCGATCAAGAAAATGTGTAAGGACTGTAAGATCATCATCCGAAATGGAGTAGTAAGGGTCTTATGTCCGAGTAATCCCAAACATAAACAGAGACAAGGATAAAGAGGAGGCGATAATTGGCACACATAGCCGGAGTTGAAGTCCCCAACAACAAACGGGTTGTTATCGGGCTCAGTTATATTTACGGTATTGGCAAACCGACAGCGGCAAAGATCCTGGAGAAAGCCAATATTGATCAAAACAAAAAAGTAAAGGACCTTTCGGTCGAAGAAGAGAAAGCGATCAGAGATATCATCCAGCATGATTATATCGTTGAAGGAACTCTCCGCACCCAGGTCACCATGAATATAAAGCGGTTGATGGAAATCGGATCATACCGCGGTTTAAGACACAAGCGTGGTCTCCCGGTCAGGGGGCAGCGAACCCATACAAATGCGCGCACCAGAAAAGGTCCCCGACCAGGATCGCTCAGTGCTAAAAGAAAGAAATAGGGGAACGAGATGGCCAAGAAAGCTACCAAGAAGATCAAGAAAAAACGGGTACGTCTCTCTTTTGATGAAGGGATAGCCTATGTTCATTCCAGTTTTAATAATACGATAGTCTCGATCACTGATCAGGCTGGTAACGTCATTGCCTGGTCCAGTGGTGGCAAGATCGGATATAAAGGATCCAAGAAAAGTACACCTTTTGCAGCCCAGCTTGCTGCCGAGCAGGTAGCACGTGCCGCTGCCGAGATGGGAATCAATAAGGTCAAAGTCATCGTCAAGGGTCCGGGTGGTGGAAGAGAAGCAGCGATTAGATCGATCAATGCTACCGGAATAAAAGTTATGATGATCAAAGACACTACACCGATCCCTCATAACGGTTGCCGACCACCCAAACAGAGAAGAATTTAACGGAGGCAAATTAACATGGCAAGATATACAGGTCCATCCTGTCGACTATGTCGCAGGGAAGGAACAAAGTTATTTTTAAAAGGTTTACGCTGCAATACGGAAAAGTGTGCTTTTGACCGCCGTAAATATGCTCCCGGTGACCATGGTCAGGGTTTTCGCAAGAAAATTTCCGATTTCGGAATCCATCTTCGTGAGAAACAGAAAGCCCGTCGCTTATATGGTATCCTTGAGAAGCAGTTCCGCAAATATTTTCAGCTTGCTGAAAAGAGATCTGGTGTTACCGGTGAGAATCTTCTGCAAATTCTCGAAACGAGATTGGACAATCTGGTTTATCGCATGGGGTTTGCCCCATCCCGTAATGCCGCCCGCCAACTGATAACCCATGGGCACTTTATGGTCAATAACCGCAAGGTTGATATCCCTTCTTTCATAGTCAGGCCAGAGCAGGAAATAATAGTTGCAGCGAAGAGCAGAAGTCTGAAAATGATCCAGGAAGCGATGGAAGCAGCCACTGATATCGAGAAACATGAATGGTTTGCAGTTGATAAGGATAACTTTCAGGGTAAGTTGCTCAGTGTACCGAAACGGGATCAGATCCCGGTTGAGATAGATGAACGTTTGATCGTTGAATACTACTCTAAATAAAAGAGGGAGGTCTGATGAATTATTTATTACCGGTTCAGTTTCCGATAACAATTGATATAGAAAAAGAAAGTTATTCGTCCGGTTACGGACGATTTGAGATGGGTCCCCTGGAACCCGGTTATGCCATCACTATCGGGAACACTCTCCGCCGCGTTCTGCTTTCATCGATCCAGGGAGCAGCTATCCGGTTCGTTAAGATCGAGGGTCTCCATCACGAATTAGCCCCCATTCCGGGGAGCAATTCCGATTTTATTGATCTGATCCTCAGATTAAAGCAACTGGTATTCAAGACCGACACTCTGAAAGAGGTCCTGATCACTCTTGAGAAGAAAGGACCCGGAAAATTGTTCGCCTCAGATATCAGCACCCCTGCCGGTGTTCAAATAGTTAATAAAGATCTGGAATTGCTGGAATTGATCGAAAAGACCGACTTTCGCATGGAGATGTGGGTTGGTGTTGGCAGGGGCTATGTCTCCTCAGATGAACAGGATCCTGATGATAAACCGACCGGGGTCATCCCCATCGATTCCATCTATTCACCGATAACGAAGGTCAATTTTTATACCAGTAAACAACGGGTTGGGGAAAAGATCGATTATGATAAGCTGATCATTGATATATACACCAACGGAAGCATTGATCCGCAGCAGGCACTTTTTATCTCCGCCAAATACCTGAAGGATCTCTACCAGAAGATCACCCTCTTTGAAGAAGAACCGGCTTATATCGAAGAGAAAGAGCTTGATCCCCGTCTTGATGAGATGGATAAACTGCTCAATCTCCCGGTCAAGGAGTTGGAACTGACCGTCCGCTCTGCCAATTGCCTGGAAGCAGCTCAGATAGATACTCTCGGTGACCTGGTTGAAAAATCAGAACCGGAGATGCTCAAATATCGTAATTTCGGCAAAAAGTCGTTGGAAGAGATCAAGAATCTCCTTACTAAATTCAACCTCTCTCTGGGGATGGATGTCCAGGGTATCAAAGCCGAGATCGATAAAGCTAAAAAGAAAATGTTGTAACATAGACTTCAATCTGTGCTTTTTCTTGTCACCCTGAGTGAACCGGCCTGCCGGATCGTATCGAACCGGGGAAAATGCTTCCTCGTGGCTGTTTCTAATCCTTCGACTGGCTCAGGACAGGGTTGGCGTAACCAACACAGGTTGACAATTGTAACATAGACTTCAGTCTCTGTCCTTGTACCATAGGCTTTAGCCTGTGGAAAAGTACCATAGACTTTAGTCTGTGTCCTTGTACCATAGACTTTAGTCTGTGTAAACATAGAACAAAAAACAAATAAAGAGGATAGAAAATAGAGTAATAAAAAGAAAAAAGGACTAGATTATGAGACATAAAGTAGAAGGACGAACCCTGGGACGTGAAAGTGGTCATCGTAAAGCTCTCCTTCGTAATCTGGCTATTTCTCTGGTCACAAATGAAAGGATCAGGACTACTCATACCAGAGCATTGGAAGCCCAAAAAATAGCTGAACGGATTATCACTTATGCCAAAAAGGGAACGGTTCATCATCAGCGCTTGATATTTAGTATACTTCACGACCGTGATCTGGTGAAAAAGGTCATCAACGATATCGCCCCCAGGTTAAATGACCGTAGCGGGGGCTATACCAGGATCATCAAAAACGGTTACCGCCGGGGTGATTCAGCACCGATGTCCTTGTTGGAATGGATTTATTACCTTCCACCTGAACCTTCCAAACAGACTAAGAAGGAAGATTAGGAAGGCGATATCTTTTCTCCGTTAGTTATTAACATGGACTT
>CAZSVG010000026.1:0-8992 GCA_964610195.1 uncultured Candidatus Cloacimonadota bacterium
GCTCCCTCATAGGCGTTATAGTTCATCTGAATTTCCAAAAAATCTCGGGTAAACCATTCATTTCTGGTATTATAAAGATGATTGTCAGAAATATTCTCAATTGTTCGGGGGGTAGCAACAAAAACGGTCACCCAGGCATGGATCTCCAGATCGGTCTCTTTGGTTATATCGAGCAGATAGGCAAGAGGATCAAAGTAATTCCCATTGAGGATATAGCTGCGTGGTTCGGGATTGTCGTAAGTATCGAAAAAGCGATTGGGAAAGTAGAGGGCGTCAGAGCGATAGCGAACATGGGCAAAGATCTGATTGATATTATGATCAAGAGCGAATTCGACCATCTTATCGATCTTTTCTGGAGTATTAATATCCCAGGCAGTAACCCACAGTGCTCTAATATCTGCCGAGAGGGTACTTCTGCTAATCCCTAAAATAAGGGTGAGGAAGAGAAGGATCAGGATTGTTTTTTTTCTATTTTGTTTACTGAACATTGACAATTTCCATCCTGGAGCATAATTTCTAATGTTTGGTTGATCTTGATTTTCTCGACCGAATTAAGGATCTTCTTTTCCTGCCTGATTATCCCGTAACCTCTTTTTAAGGCTTCATAAGGTGAGAGTTTCATAATTTGATGAGTGATCTCGGTCATTTTAACTCGCTCCCGGGCAGTTAAATCCTCTGTTTTATTGATTAATAAATTCTTGATCATCTCCAGTTTCATTCTCTCTTTGTGGATCTCTTCTGCTGATCGTTTATTACCGAGATAGACCAGTTTATCTTTGAGATTATTCTGGTAGTTCCTTAAATCTGTAATGATTTTCAAACTGTTGGTAAAAGAGACTACCGCTTCATCGAGCCGCTGTTGATATTTAAAAAGCAGCGTCTGAGGATGTTTCTGATAGAGGGTTTTTTCTATTGAACGGAGAATATGCTTATATTGCAGGATTTTTTGAGCGGTTTTGGCCTGCAGTTGTTTCTGATAATTACGCAGCTTATTGACCAGATCCTGCTTATCCGGGACTGCCAATTCAGCGGCAGCCGATGGAGTGGGAGCTCTAAGATCGGCAACGAAATCGGCAATGGTAAAGTCGATTTCATGTCCGACAGCCGAGATAACCGGTATCCCGGAAGCAAAGATTGTCCGGGCTAACCCTTCGTCATTGAAGCAGAAAAGATCCTCCTGAGAGCCACCACCTCTCCCGATAATGATCGTATCGACTGGGAACTGCTCATTGAAATACCTGAGCCCTTCGATCAATTCCGGAACAGCTTTATCACCCTGGACAGCAGCCGGATAGAGGTAGATATGACAGGGAAATCTTCTGTTCAGGATATTCTTGATATCCTGAAAAGCTGCTCCTGTTGGAGAGGTTATGATCCCGATGGATTCGGGATATTCGGGGATCGGTTTTTTATGCTGCGGATCAAATAATCCCTCTTCGTTGAGCTTTTTCTTCAAGGTGTTGAACTTCAATTGAAGTTCTCCGATCCCGGCAGGGAGCATCTGCCTGATCAGCAGTTGATATTGTCCCGATTTCTCATAGACATCAACCTTGCCGAAACAGAGTACTTTATCTCCCTCTTTGGGATAGAATGTGGAGTTGATGTTATATTGCCGGAAAAAGGCACAGCGAAGGGTGCTCTCCTTATCTTTCAAAGAGAAGTAGATATGTCCCGAGGAATGAGAGGTATAGTTGGCCACTTCACCCTCTACCCAGAGAGTGGGGACATTCTGGTCGATGATGTTCTTGACTATCCTGTTAACATCCGAAACGGAGAAAATATCTTCTTTCTTGATCTCTAACATGGGTTTGAATCTATCCAATACTATCCAAGTTTTCCAACCGGAGCGAGATAAACGACGAACTCATTATCTCCATCAAGGTATAGAGCTTTATCTATTTTATCCTGATCATAGGCAGCAATACCGCAGGTTCCAAGACCGAGAGCTTCTGCGACAAGGTAGAGGTTTTGACAGACATGACCGGCATCGAGCAGGATCAGCTTGGCTGCTTCCCCATTATAACGCCATTCGGTGCGATAAGGGAGTGCGACCCAGAGAAAAACGACCGGAGCTCTGGCTACGAAGGTCTGTCCCATGGTTGCTTCCTCGATCATCTTTTCGTTGCAGTGAATATGTTCTTCTTTAACAAGCTGATGATCCACACCGAGATAGCGATATACCCCCGGTTCAATTCCTTCTACCCGATTGATGACCAGATAGGTCTCAAACGGATGTCTGGCTCCGGCAGAAGGGACAGTTCTCAATGCTACCAAGAATTCTTCACTTCTTTTAAAAACTCGCTGGACACCCTGGGTAAACCAGAGGAGTAGAGAGAGTTCATCCTGAGAAAGAAGTTTTTCGCTGTATTTCCTCCTGCTGCGCCGATTTTCCAGACAGTCATAGACGTGGGGATTTTTCAAAAAAATATTATTAACTTTCGGTAACTCGATAATCTTACTCCCTTCTGCAGGTGGTTTTTGTAGTGGTGGACAGGGAAGCCCCTTCATCTGATCGGTCACGACATTTTCCAGTTCGTTGAAATGGGTTTTGGCATTCTCACGCTGACTTTTCATATCTTTCATCTCCATACCTGCTTTTAATCTGACAGTAATGGATAACTTTGCCGGTTGAGTGCTCATGTCAATTAAAAAATGGGATAAGATCAAGAGAAGAGAAGTTGGAATAACCAATCGCCGTAGAGCCAAGGCATGCCTTGGCTCAGTGTAGAATTTGGGAAGTAACCTATTTCCGGTTGGCGTAGTTATTAGTTCGATGTTTAAACAGAAAATGGTCAGAAAGACTGTAAACAACAACCGAGTATGATACGATAGGGCTGATCGGTATGGAGACGGGGCATGCCCACGTCTCTACAAACTGCTTGACGTGATAAACCTAAGAGGGTGATTCATCCTTCGATAAGATTTCCGAAGAGGATAGCAAGTAGTAAATCCGGAAATCACTCCGGGTGAAATTGTAGTACAGGGTTCTTATGCTCCTGCCTGCCATAATAATAGCAAATTTTCATCCTGTTATCTTATATGGTCGTTTTCATATACTCGTGATTATCAATCCAGGGCAATGGTTCTTGAATTCTTTATAGACACCAACAAAAAAGTATAAACATGACTGCTGTATTCTCTGATAAAAATAATGATTAATAGCAGTTCTAAAGAATTTTGTTGACAAGGTGATTTTTTGATCAGATTTGTAATACAAACTATGTAGATCACAGACATCATTTCAATGTAAGGAGGGAAATATGTCCAGATTCCAATTGGTTGTCATTTTTTGCATCATACTAACTGTGGTGCTCTCATGCAGTAAGAAGACCACTGAACCGGTATTAGAAGTAGAAATCCCATATTTTAGTCCACCCGGAGGGGATTACTATTCAACACAGAATGTCGAGATCATCTGTGCCACGGAGGAGGTAGATATTTTTTTTACATCAGACGGCAGCGATCCTGATGAAACTTCAATAGTCTATTCCGGGCCTATAGAAATCAGTACCAATGTCCTACTTAAAGCCAGGGCATACAAATCAGGTTGGGAGGCAAGTGGCATAGCTTCCGCGATCTATGTAATAAAGGTACTAATTCCTGAGAATATGATGTTTGTGGATGGGGGGACTTTTAATCCAACAGCTACCTACTCTGTTACGATCAACTCAATTTATATCGGTATTTATCCGGTAATCCAGGCTGATTATCAATCGGTAATGGGTAGAAATCCCTCTTGGTTTAATAACGATCCAAACAATCCAGTCGAAACAGTTAGCTGGTTTGATGCCATAGAATACTGCAATAGACTAAGTTTATTAGAGGGACTTACCCCTTGTTATAGTTACACTGATTATGGTAATGATCCAGTCAATTGGCCTGAGAACTGGAATAGCGACTGGCAGAACCATCTAAATGTTTCATGTGATTGGTCTGCTTCTGGTTATCGTTTACCAACCGAGATGGAATGGATGTTTGCTGCTAAAGGCGGCATTTTTTCAGAAAGTTTTATATACAGTGGTAGTAACAATATTGATGAAGTTGCCTGGTATTGGAATAATTCTGGTGGCATAACCCATCCTGTTGGTTTGAAAGCCGGTAATGAGTTAGAGATCTTTGATATGAGTGGCAATGTGTGGGAATGGTGTTGGGACATTTATTCCCCCTATCCGACAGGTTCTTTTGCTGATCCGAGCGGTGCTGATAATGGGATGTATCGGATAAAAAGAGGAGGTAGTGCTTATAGTAGCAGTATGAGTTGTACTGTTTATTATAGACATCGTCATACTGCTACCAGCATGGGTAAATATAACGGCTTCCGTGTGTGTCGAAGAGTTCCATAATGATCTATTGGGTGGTAGGCTCCTGCCTGCCACATAGCACTCGCAGGGTGCTCCAAAGAGATCAGACTACGTCTGAAGAGTCAAGCAGGAGCTTGACTGCCCCGATGTCATCCTGAGTGTTCTGCTGTACTCTTCTTGATTGGCTCTACAGCAGAATGTATCGATGGATGGCTTATTCCAGAAAATGTTTTGTTAGATTCACTCTTCGATAAGATTCCCGGAGAGCATTGCAAGTAGTAAATCCGGAAATCACTCCGGGTGAAATTGTAGTACAGGGTTCTTATGCTACTACCTGCCAAAAAGCACTCGCAGAGTGCTCCAAAGAGTTCAGACTTCATCTGATGAGGTAAGCGGGAGCTTACCTCCCCCGGAGATTATTTATCCTACCATGGTCATTGCCGTCGGATAGTGAACAACTTGACCAGGTAATCGTACTTTTTCTGTAACTCCTGATTATAAGCCAGGTTCTCTTCCGTTTGTTCTTTATATATCCATTCAGAAGAGAGTTTCTTCAAAGCTTCGTAAAATTGCCATTCGAACTGGTATGTCTTACCTTTCAGGGAGTTGAGTGTCTGTAGCTGCCGGGCTGTCAAAAATTCAGGTTCGATCTGGCGGAGGAGCAGCCTGCTTATTTCGATCTCCTTGATCGCTGAGTAATATCGGATCCTGGCCCTTTGTTCAGATTCTCTGATCCCGATCTCATTCATATACCTGTTCAGCCTCCTAATATTCCCGAATTCCATCCCGGCCAGCAGCTCGAGATAATCGCTATCCATATCCTCATCCTGAAGCTTTTCGATGACTACCTCCGGGAAGGCGTAAATTGTTTCGTGATAGACATGTTGATCGAATACGTTCTGCACAAAGAAGAGAGCCAGGAAAGAGACCAATCCGGCTATGATCGGAGTGGTTACCCAACCTGAAGATATTCGCCCGAGGACGTTCCACTGGATATTTCTCCCCCCTTTGGCGATAGCGATTCCAAGGATAGCTCCGATTACAGCTTGAGAGCTTGAGACTGGGACAAGCGGCAATGCCGGCAGGTTATGGGTCAGCAGCCAGTTACGTAAGCCCTGGGAGGCAAAAAGATAGAGAACCAACGAGTGAGAAAGAACTACAATAAAGGCTGTTACTGGGGAAAGTTGAAAGAGATCTTTACCCACTGTACGCATTACTTTAAATGAATAAGTATAAACGCCTACGGAGATCGCCAGTCCGCCTGCAAAAAAGAGCTGTTGTATCGGAGAGATGGTAATGAAATCTCCGATCATCAACTCCTGGAAGGGTGAACTTGCAACAAAAACACCAACCACATTGGCAATGTTGTTTGCTCCTAAGCTATAGGCACCGAAAGCACCAACGATGATCAGGGCCAGACGGGTGATGGCATCCATTGTCAGAAGATGGATCCGGGAATTCTCCAGGATATATTTGGTAACCCAATAGAGGATCATTGCAAAGAATGCAGCGATGAGTGGGCTTAGGACCCAGGTTAAGACGATTTTTGTCAGAGAAGAAAGGTCTGTTTGAGAGCCACTGAATACATTCCAGCCGATGATCGCTCCCACAACTGCCTGGGAAGTAGAGACGGGAAGGCCAAGACGAACCATGATAGTGATGGACAATCCAGCGGCAAAGGCTACAGCAAAAGCTCCGGGGAGGGTATTCACAGCTCCCAATGTATCAAGGGTGTGAGCTGCCCCTGATCCTTCCAATACGGCACCCAGAACAACGCAAATCGAAGCGATCAGAGCGGCGGTTTTGAATTTGATCATCTTGGTGCCGACAGCCGTACCGAAAACATTGGCCGCGTCATTGGCACCCAAAGACCAACCCAAAAAGAGACCACTCGACAGGAAAAAGAGGATCATAATCTTTTAGATCATGCGTTTGATAGTATAAATTGCCAGACGATCGGTTACCGATTCAGCACAATCAGAGATCGATTCAATACTCGAAACGAAAAAGCGAAGATGAATCTTCCGGCTGAGTTCTAAATCATCAGAAAAGATCTGGGTTTTGAGTTTAACAGCTATATCGTCGGTCTCCTGCTCATAAAAACCAACTTTATGGATATGATCGTTTACCGATTTGATATCCTTGAAAAATGCCCGGATTGACCTGACCAGCCACTCTACTGATTGAATGGATGAATCGGTCAATTCATTGAAGAGGACATCAAATTTAGCGGGAATATCAGGTGTTTCGATGGAGAAGAGTTGTAGGGTATGTTTCATGGAATCGATGACATCGTCGGTATTCTCCAGAATAGCCAGGACATCTCCCCGATTCTCCGGGATCAGGGTTCTGAGATAGAGCTGCTTCTCCACATCGGTTTTTAATTGATCGGCTTTTCTTTCATAATCAATTACTTTTTCCAGTCGCGAATCAAAACCTTCCCGGTCTTCTTTCAAATAATTATCCACCGCCTTCTTGAAGATCAAGCCGCTTTCGGAAACTAAGTCGAGGAATTCGTCTATCTGATTTTCGATTACTCTGGATATTTTCAGTAACATCGGCATAACTATCACGCTCCTTCTCAGAAATACAGCTTATTAACTTATTTACAGCACCCTTTTGTCAAATTATTTCGCTGGTAGAACTTATCTTTAACCCAAATATTTACCCCTCCCTGACTCACCACTTATACAAAAAAATACAAAACCAGACTAAAATATAGTTGACATAATAGCTCAGGTTATTATAAGAATAAGTTGTCATTGTTGTTATCAGCTACAACCTTTTTTAAGCCAGTAGGGGAGGCTAATTATGAAGGCTCTGATCATAACTATTGCTTCGGGGATATTGAAGAAATATTGTTCAAAATATCTTTTTCTGTTATTTATCATTCTTTTACTACCCATCCAGATCTTCGCCCAGTTTGCGGGAGGTTCCGGAACCGCAAATGATCCCTGGCAGATAGCAACGGCAAGGCAACTGGACTATGTTCGCAACTATCTTGGTTCATCTAACTCTAATAAGCACTTTATCCAGGTAGCTGACGTCGATCTGGGTGTACCTGGCTATATTGAAGGAGAAGGATGGAATCCAATAGCATATGGTAGCTGTTTTTGTGGTAACTATAATGGAAATGGCTATACGATAAGCAATTTGTATATAAATAGACCCGGTGCTGACTATCAGGGACTATTTGGTGATTTATTCCGAGCGAGGATTTCTAATATCATTATGATAAACGTAAATGTAACCGGCAATAACAAAGTTGGAAGTCTGGCTGGATCATGTTTAAGTACAACATTTGTTAACAACTATATTTGCTCCGGAAATGTGAGTGGAAACTATAGTATAGGTGGTATAACAGGTCAATCCTCCCACTCAACAATTATCAACAGTTACTGTACTGCTAATGTATCAGGTGTTGAGAAAGTCGGAGGATTGATTGGAGGACATATCTATTTCATTGGACATGTATTGTCCAGTTATAGTAGTGGAAATGTATCTGGTACGAGTTATATTGGGGGATTAATTGGTTGGTGTGAGTCATCTGTAATCATAAGTGATTGTTATAATCACAGTACTATAACCGGATATAGTCATGTTGGTGGCCTGATAGGAATATCCTTTAGTAGTACCCAGGTGATTCATTCCTATAGCACCGGATTGATTAATAGTAACATCTATGCCGGTGCTCTTATCGGTACGGCACAGACCACATTTATAAGTAACAGCTATTGGGATATGATCACCAGTGGAATGACAAATTCAGCGGGTGGAGGGTATCCCAGAACAACGGCTCAAATGACTTATCCTTATGATAATGAAACTTATGTAGAGTGGAATTTTGACAATATCTGGATCGAAGAGGCAGATTACAGTATAAATAACGGTTATCCTCATCTTAGATGGCAAACCGGAGCTGCTATTTTTTTAGATCCGGATCAAATAGAGTTATCTCTTCTTTATCCGGATCAAACATATTATGAAGTAATTTCAATAAGTAATCACGGTAGTGCTGATCTAGTTTTTACCATTGATTTTACAGAGAGCTCGGAAGAATACTTTAGATCACGAAGATATGTTCAAAGACTGGACTGGTTGAGTGCCAATCCTGATTCAGGATCATTGGCTCCCGGAGAAACATTAGTGATCGAGATAGCAATTGATACTTCGGGAATTGAACCCTTAGATTACACAGCAAATATGATCATTACTCATAATGCTGGTAGCCCGACTCTTGTTCCGATTAGCTTATCGGTGATTCCTTATCCCAATTTTGCAGGTGGTTTGGGTACCCAGGCTAACCCCTGGCAGATAGAGACCGTCGAACATTTAAACACCATTAGAGACTATCTAGGATCTGGACATGCAGATAAATATTACATCCAAATAGCTGATATTGATCTTGGAGTGTCACCATGGAATGAAGGGGAGGGGTGGGAGCCTATAGGTGCTGGTGATTGGAATGATTACAATCCCAGCTCACTATTATTTTTTCATGGTTATTATAATGGGGGTGGTCATGTTATTGATGGATTATACATCAATAGACCAGATAGGGAACATCAAACCGGTTTGTTTGGTGTCTTGAGGTCAGGTAGAATATCGAATCTGGGTATGACCATTGCAAATGTAACGGGTACCTTGAATGTGGGAACCGTTACTGGAATCAACATTGGAACAGTTCTGAA
>CAZSVG010000027.1:0-8829 GCA_964610195.1 uncultured Candidatus Cloacimonadota bacterium
GAATCTTTCGTGGGCATTTGGGAAGGCATTCACCACAACGGGTGCATTTATCGGCTCTCATTGCTTCCGGAAGAAAGGTTAAATATTCTCTTTTATGTCTTTTCCTGTCATCAAACATGATAGCTTCATTATACAATCCCAGCACAAAAGGAATTCCTACTCCTGCCGGACAGGGAAGGCAATAACGGCATTCCGTACAAGGGATGGCAATCCGTCTGATATATTCCCGTCGGACCTTTTTGTATAATTTAAGGTCATTTTCATCTAATTGATTAGCTACGCACTTATTTGCCAGCTGAATGTTCTCTTTCACCTGTTCCATGTTACTCATCCCACTCAATAAGACAGTGCAACCAGGAAGATTCCATACCCAGCTGAGAGCTCTTTCAACATAGGAACGGTTATCTTTACTCTTTTTCCAGATCTTGTCTACTTCTACCGGTATGGGAGCTACCAATTTTCCTCCCCTTAATGGTTCCATGATTACAATCCCCAAACCCCTGTCGAGAGCTAACTGATAACCCCTCAATCCGGCTTGATAATGAGTATCGAGGTAATTGAGCATGATCTGGGTGAAATCCCAATCATAAGCTCTGATGATCCTGGAAAAAACAGGATAATGATCATGAAAGGAGAAACCGGCGTAACGGATCTTCCCATCAGCTTTTGCTTTGTCTAAAAAGTCTAGTACTCCATGTTTTTGCAGTTCCGGCCAGGCCTTTTTATTGAGTGAATGTAACAGATAATAATCAATATATTCAGTTTGTAGTCTCTCCAATTGCCTGTTCAGATACTCATCCATATCCTGCCGGCTTTTGATCAGCCAGCAGGGGAGTTTGGTAGCGACATAAACCTTTTTCCGATCAACTTCTTTTAAAAAACTGCCCAGCAGAGGTTCACTTTCACCATTATGATATGGCCAGGCAGTATCATAGTAATTCACCCCGTTTTTATAAGCATAACGGAGCATCTCGAGACTCATCTTTTCTTCTATTTTTCCGTCGGGTGTCGTAGGGAACCTCATACACCCAAATCCTAGTGATGATATGATATCAGGGGACTTCGGCATTTTACGATATTGCATATGGCTTCTCCAAAAGATTGTATTTATAGTACATAAACAGAATCTGTGCAGAGATGTCAATAGACATCTTTATTATAAAAATGCTTCTGCCGATGAAGAAACATAAACTGTTCGAATTATCGCTGTTAGTTCATAAATATGTTAATTTATTTTTTTTGGGGAATAGCAAAGACAAGTTACTTTATGATGGTAACTTATTTGGTAATTTGAGAAAATGAATGTGGTTTATTCAGCGATTTTGATGAGAGATCTCTCTTGGGGAAACTACTATAGATTATCTAATGGTTTCTAGATCAGTAATTAGAGAAAAAATACCTTTGGTTGATAGGTTGTAACCTTATTTTACAGGTAATGTAAAAATAGTTGACAAGTATAGTGATATTTTGAAAAAATGACATCACAAAGGTAGAGGTTTGGTCTATGGATAGTATAATTAACAAAACAATACTTGGTCATATCGGTAAGAGTGATTTAATCAATGAACTGCAAAGAAAGATAAGTTTTAAGAGCAGTGAGTTGCTGGAGATCATCGGTGGTTCTGGTTCGGGGAAAACATATCTTTTCAAAAAGCTCTGTCAGGAACTGGACAAGAAGGAAATCAAATATATCAAATATTATCCTTCTGTATTTGTGATCAACCAATTCCATAATCTATTCAAACTCGTTTTTGATATATCTGACGAGGAATACCAGAACTTAATAGATCTGGCTATTCAGCAGGAAACAACCGGGAAATATGATCTGTTTTATTATTTAACGGAAAAGATGCGAAAAGATCGGAAACTTCATGATCTGGTGTTATTGATCGATAACGGAGAAGTCCTTGACAACTTTACACTTGAGTTCATCCAATATTTTGTCCAATATTCAACGAGCCGTCAGATTAAAATTATTGTCTTTTCCACAAAGGAGCTATTCCCCTTTTCAACGAAAGAGCGTTTGGATTTCTTCAATGTTACCGACATCTTAAAGGTTCTGGCAGATCTTTTCAACCAGAAGGAGGAAGATTTACAATCTCAGGGTGAGATCCTCTTCAACATAACCAAGGGGAACATTTATGTAATCGAATATATTCTTAACGAATTCTATAAAGCAGGCAAATTTAAGGAATTCAACCTGACCAGCTATTTAGATAAACAGATCAGTGTTCAGTCGATATATACGGAGAAGTTAAATCAGTTAACCACACAGCATAAGGATGTCTTGAAAGGGATTTTTCTACTCGACAAGCAGGCAAATGAAGAGGTTCTGAAATCATTCTTATCCTCCAAATCGACAAAAATAGACAGCAAAAAACTGAAGGCAATCATCAAAGATTTACTGAAAGAAAGGATCATCGAAGAGACCGAGAACGGTTATGAGATCATGAAGTTAGATTGTTTCAAAGAATATTTTTTCCTGCTGGAGAGTGAAGAGAAGAAAAAACTATACCAGATGATCAGGGATCTATATGATAGATCCAAGTTAGATGCTCCCCTCTGTTTTGGAGCATATCAAATCAAACAGTATTTCTTTGATAACGATGTTCAATTACCGGAAGAGAAAATCCTCCTCCAGATAAGTGATTATCTGGAATCGATCCATGATTATGAAAACCTGATGGAAGTTCTTCGCTTAATCGAGAAGATAATCAAATCAGATAAGAAGAGAGTTTCGTTACAATTAAGGGTAGGAAGGATCAATAAAAAACTCAATCGTTTTGAGATGGCCTGTCAGAACTACCGGAAAGCTCTTCAAATAGCGACATCTCTCAAGATATCCTTGGAAGAAATAATCTACGAATTGGCAGATGGTCTTTATAGAATGAATTCTTATGCCTATGCTCTGGAGGTGATCAAGAAGCATTATAAATCTCTCCATGATAAATACTGGCTGTGTAAGATCATCCTCTTACAGGCTGAGATCAATATTGAACTCAATAATGACAAAGAGGCCAAGCAATTTACCGACCAGATCTATGAGGAGTATGAGGAGATAAAGGACCAGGATAAAAAGCAGATGATCTTTGCCGAAACCAAAAAAGTATTGGGTAAAATATACTACTATACCAGCCAGTGGGATAAAGCGGAAGCAGCTTTCAATGAGGCAGAGAAGATCTATAGCCATTTGCATAATACAGCTGGGCAGGCAGCAATCAATAACAATCTCGGTATTCTAAAAATGTATAAGGGGGAGTGGAAAGAGGCCGAAGAATATTATTTGAAAAGCCTTAATCTGGAGAAGAAAAGATCTAATTTAGACGGTATCTCGGTATGTTACAACAATCTTGGCGGTTTATGGGAAGATAGGGGTGATTATAAGAAATCACTCAACTATTTCAATGAAGCGTTGAATATCAAAAAATTACTCAGTGATCGCTATAACATCTGCAATATCTACAACAATATTGGGGTGACCTATATGGACAACGGGGAGTTCGAGAAGGCTGCTGAAGCTTTCGATAAGACTCTGGAAATTGCCCGAAACTTCAATCTCTTGAAGAACCTCATTGCTGCCCTCAATAATATGGGAGCTCTCTGCTTCAAATCTGGTAAAAGGCCGAAAGCTGTTGAATGTTATGAAGAGGCTATAGATAAATCCAAAAAGAATAATTTCCTGGAAGGGCTCTGTAAATCGTATAATAATCTCGGGGAACTATATGAAAAACGGGGTGATTATGAGTTGGCTTATGACCTTTATTTCAAAGCCACAAAAATAATACCCGAACTAAATGATGAATATCAAAGGGCAGAGATCTGGGGTAATATGGGCAGTGTTCTGACCAATCTTCACAAGTTCAGTGAAGCTTATGGCTATCTGGTGGAGAGTCTTGATTTTTTCAAGGCTTTAAATGCCCACGATAAGATCATCGAAGGTTGCCATAAAATGGCTTATTATTTTATCCTGACCCGTAATCATGAAAGTGCCTCCTATTATCTCGATCAAGCCCTCAACAAAGCTGAAGAGATCAACAGCATCTTCGAGATCGGCAAAACCTATTTTCTGAAAGGGTTATTGGAACGAAAAGATGCTCAAAGTGCCCAGGAACATTTTGAACGGGCGATCAAGATCTTTGTGGAGACAAAGAATTATTATGAATTAGCTCTTGCTAATTATGAATTTGCCAGCATCCTTTATGAAAGCAAGGAATGGCAACAGGCTCTGGATATTTTGCATAATAATAAGAAGATCCTCAAAGAATATGGTGCTATCAGTCTAATCGAAAAGAATGATATCTTTATCCAGAAGATAGAGAAATCCTATGAACCCGAAATACAGGAGAGCAGACGGCAAGAATCACTCCTAATCAAGTTCAATGAAACAACCCAGAATCTTAAATCCATAACCAGTTTTGATACATTGCTCGAGTATACTCTGGATAGTTTTATCGATCTGGCGGAAGCGGACGGGGGGATTTTCTGTCTCTACAATACGCGATCCAATCCTGAAACATGGGAATACAAGCTGTTTAGTGGTTTTTCTAATGATGATAAAGATTATGACAGTATGATGAATGTTATCCAGAAGACCTATCAGGAGAATAAATTCCAGAACTTCAAACAACCTCATTTCGCTTCTGAAAATAATAACATCGTTGCCTTCCCCCTGAGTTTTCATAATCAGGTTTTGGGGGTGATTCTCCTCTTCAGCCGTCACGGTTCTCATTATTTCTCGGAGCAGATCTGTAACCTGCTCAATGCTCTTTCCAATCAGACCGTGGTTATCATAGAAAACTTCCGGCATTCTGCCCTCTCACTCTCTCACGCCAATATCAGGGAAGAACTCAGTTCACCCCAGATTTTTACCAATATTATCGGAAAAAGTGAGAAGATGCAGGAGATCTTCGATATTATCGAGAAAGTCAAAGATGTCCCCACCACTGTTTTATTAGAAGGGCAGAGTGGGACAGGTAAGGAGTTGATCGCCAAAGCCATTCATTATAACAGTATCAGGCGGAACAAAAAGTTCGTTGCCCAATATTGTGGATCTTTACCGGAAACCCTGCTGGAGAGTGAGCTATTTGGACATGTAAAGGGCTCCTTTACCGGGGCAACCTATGACAAAAAAGGATTGTTTGAGATTGCTGACGGAGGAACCTTCTTTCTCGATGAGATAGCCGATATCAGCTTATCGACTCAGGCCAAGCTGCTCAGATTCTTGCAGGAGGGGGAGATCAAGAGAGTGGGATCTACTAAGACCCAGAATGTCGATGTCCGTGTTATCTGTGCTACTAATGTATCCCTAAAAGATAAGATAGAAAAGGGTGAATTTCGTCTCGATCTCTATTACCGGTTAAATGTGATCAAGATAGAAGTTCCCCGTTTGAGTGAACGCAAATCCGATATTCCTTTATTGGCCATTCATTTCCTGGACAAGTATAATAAGAAGATGGGGAAAAATGTTATCGGGATTACTGATGAAGCGATGAAGTACTTCATGAACTGTGACTGGCCAGGAAATATCAGACAATTGGAAAATGAGATCGAACGGGCAGTAACGCTGGTAGAGAATGATGCCTATATCAAGCCTTCTGATCTGTCGGAAGATATTTTCCGTCATTCAATGGTGGAAGAATCCATGATTGTCAATGAAAATGCCATTTTGAAAGATGCCATTGAGGAACTGGAGAAGAACATGATCTTGAAAGCTCTGCAACGAAACGCCTGGAATCAGACTCAGACAGCCAAAGAACTTGGCCTGAGCAGGCAGGGCTTGATTAAAAAAATAAAACGCTATGACCTTGAAAAGTAACCCCTTCTGGCAAGCACAGACCTTTACAACTCTCGATATTGAAACAACCGGTCTTGATCCCCAGAACTGCGAAATCATCGAAATAGGAGCTGTCAGGTATCGAGAAGGGATAGCCTCAGAAGAATTTTCGGTTTTAATCAAACCACTTGCTGAAGTTCCTACCTTTATCAAGCAATTGACCGGTATAAAAGAGAGCGAGCTGGAGAAAGGGGTCGATATCAAGACAGCTCTCAATGAGCTACTCAATTTTATCCAGAATGATCTTATGATCTGCCACAATTCCGGTTTTGATCTTACCTTTATACAGAACAAACTCACACTTCACATGCTGACTTCATTATCCAATCCATCTTTTGATACTCTGGAGATTAGTCGTGTTTATCTTCCTTTTCTCAGAAATCATAAATTGGGTACGATAGCAGATGCCCTTTTGGTAAAACCACCCAAAAAGTATCATCGGGCTCTGAATGATGCACTCATCACCGGGGAAGTTTTTATCCGCTTAACCGACTTCATCCTAGAGAATATTCCTTTTGAACTCAATACTACCCTCCTTGATCTGGCTGAATATGCAGAAAAAAGATCCGATCTGGAAAATTATTTCAAACAGATCGTGGAATACCAGAGAAAATATGCTCTGATTGACCGGAAAGTAGATGAGTTTCATAAACTCTATCAATCTTCATTAGCCCAATCACTCGGTTTTACGCAGTCACATAACCTGATTAGAACCGATAACTGGCAGCAGGACAGGGAAGAGGGTTTTTTTGAAGATCCGGTCTCTCCGGAATCAGAATCTGGTCAGGATTCTATCCCGCAAAATGAAGAAGAGTGCATAGTTGATCTCAGTTTCGATAATGAGGGGTATTTTGCCAGGAAATTTCCTGAGTATGAATATCGGGATGGTCAGGTAGAGATGGCTAAGGCAGTTAGCCAGGCTCTGAAGAATGAAGAATTTCTGATAATAGAGGCAGGAACGGGGATTGGAAAAACACTGGCCTATCTGGTCACAGCACTCCATTTTGCCTGGAAAAGAAAAAAGAAGGTCTTTATTTCCACGAATACTAAAAATCTGCAGGAACAGCTATTTTTTAAAGATCTGCCGATCATCAAGAATTGTATTCCGGTTCCATTTCAGGCAGTAATTCTGAAGGGCAGGGAAAATTACCTCTGTTACCGTAAATGGAATGATATCCGCATGGGATACCGAAAACTATTAACACCCGTCGAAGCTGCCACCCTGCTCAATTTGATTGTTTGGCAACGCTATACCAGATCGGGAGATATTTCCGAGAATAGCTCCTTTTTCCGGGAATCTGAGACCGATGTCCGTAAGCAGTTCTCTTTTATTTGGAAGAAAATTGCCTCAGAAAGATATTTCTGTTCGGGAAGAAAATGTCCCGATTATAATAATTGTTATTATATGGGAATAAGGCAGAAAGCAGAGAAATCGAGCCTGATTGTAACCAACCATTCTTTATTATTAACCGATCTGAGCTATGACCGGTTTAACAATGATGAACAGAACTACCTGATCATTGATGAGGCTCATAACCTGCCCGAAATGGCTTCCAGTTATCTCGGAATATCACTCTCCTATACCGACTTAACCAGCTTCTTTCAACAGTTAGCCAATATCAATGTCCGTAGAAATCTCCAGACCGGTATATTGCCCAATCTTAAAGCTGCCATCCAGAAAAGTGCAATCGAACCAGACAAGAAAACGATCATGCATACTGATATAGATTACCTGGTTCTCTCCCTGGAGGATCCGAAACAGTATGGAGCTGATTTCTTCAGAACGATTGGCGAGAAGGTTACCAAACAGGGGAGTTTTGGTAAGTTGAGAATAAAAACAAAAGATGATCAGCTGACAGTCGGTATTGATGAACTGATTAACTTTTTAACCGGATTACAGGGTCGTTTGTTCAATCTTTCTCAATTCCTGCTTCAGATCAATAAGAACAAGATTGCCGATTATGATGATTATCAGGAGAAGTTGGCAGGAGCTTTGGAAAAGGCCAGAGATCTGATCGAAGCTCTCAAGATCCTCAAGGAGCCGGATTTTGATAATTTTGCTCTCTGGCTAAGTAACTTCTCTACCTCGGAACCGAGCTTTCCCAACGGGGTTGTAAATTACGCACCACTGGAAGTATCTTCTTATTTACAAAAGATTCTCTATAACCGCATGAATTCTCTTATTTTTACTTCGGCAACCCTCGCCTTACGCTTTAATGAAGAGAAGACCATTCGTGAATACATAATCTCATCACCATTTGATTACCATAAACAGAGTCTTGTTCTGGCTGCCGGTTACCTTCCCATCCCCTCTGATGAGTATTTTACACCTCAGAGTATCGAATTGCTCAAAATGACGATATACTGCGCTAAAGTCGGTTCAATGGTGTTGTTCACATCATATAAAGATCTGAACACAGTCTACGACAGAATCAATGATGATCTCTATAAAAAAGATATATTATTGCTCGCTCAGGGTAGGGGATACAGCCGAACGGTTGCCTTAAATGAATTTCGTGACCACGGGAAAGCGGTTCTATTGGGAACAAGTTCCTTCTGGGAGGGGGTTGATGTTCCCGGAGAATCTTTATCATTGTTGATTCTTTATAAACTGCCCTTCCAAGTCCCTTCTGAACCGATTGTAGAAGCTTTTTACGAGAAACTGAGAAGAGAGGGGAAAGACCCTTTCATGTATTCAACCTTACCCAATGCCATGCTCAGATTCAGACAGGGATTTGGGCGATTGATTCGCAATAAAAAGGATCGTGGGGTGGTTCTGATCGTGGATAGCAGGGTAATCAATAAATTCTACGGGAGCTATTTCCGGGAGATAATTCCCACCAGGATTTATAATGCAGAAACCCCAGTCGAGATCTGTGACCTTGTTGCTGGTTGGTTTAATAAATAATTTTTGAGATCGGTTGAGTCGGCAGTTCTGCAGTCATTTTTTAAGTTGACACCGAAAAAGATATTCTGATAATTGCCAATTGAAGAGT
>CAZSVG010000028.1:0-8535 GCA_964610195.1 uncultured Candidatus Cloacimonadota bacterium
GAAAGGTAATTATATCCCCGGAGTAATTTATGGTCCGGGAAGAGAATCCATGGCTATTAAATTAGATAAAAACCTTTTTCTGAAAGAATATAGAAAAACCATCGGTGAGTTAGTTATATTTAATGTAAAGATCGGGAAAAAGCAGTTTCAAACGGTCATTAAAGACAAACAGATTCACCCTGTCTCAAGAGAAATACAACACATTGATTTTCTGGAATTACGACAGGATTCAAAAATTACGGTCAATGTTCCGATCAAGTTTATTGGTACTCCGGTCGGAATGAAAGATGGCGGTGTTTTGGAAACCATGATCCGGGAAATCGAAATCACCTGTTACCCCAAAGATTTGATCGAAGATATACAGATCGATATCTCTGATCTGGAAATCGGTAAAAGTATCCAAGTCGGTGATTTACCGATCATGAATGTTGAGGTCAGTTTACAACCTGATGTTTCCATCGTTATTGTCCATCCACCTAAAGCTATCGTAGAAGAAGAACCTGTAGCAGCAGAGGGTGAAGAAGGTGAAGAGGCTCCGGAAGGAGAAGGGAAAGCAGAGACTGAGGAGTAGATTGTCTGACTGATCTGTTATCTGTTTATTGATTATGAAGTTAATTGTCGGTTTGGGTAATCCAGGTAAAGAGTATAGCCAGACTCGACATAATATTGGCTTTATGATCCTCGACAGGTTGCTGGAAGAACATCAAATTCGATACAAAAAAGACCGTCTTTACCATTATATAGTAGATAATGATGTTCTCTATTTGAAGCCGAAAACATTTATGAATCTGAGTGGAGTGGCAGTATCGAAAGTATACGATAAATATGCTGTCTCATCCTTATTGGTGATCTATGATGATATCTATCTCCCTCTGGGAGAGATCAGAGTCCGGGAGAAAGGTTCTGATGGTGGGCACAAAGGGGTCAGGTCTATAATAGAATATCTGGGAGATAGTAACTTTACCAGGATCAGAGCGGGGATAGGTTCACCGGAGAATAGTGAGTTATCAGAATATGTTCTTGATAATTTCCAACCAGAAGAATTACCCGTCTTAAAGGAAGTTAAAGATTTTGCTTGCCGTCTGGTCGAGCAATTTATTATCGGTAATTATAAGCAACTGATAGATTATTATAGCAAAAACAATGTATCCTATTCCGAAAAAATCAAAGGAATTTCGGAATCGAAGGCCAAAGGAGGAAAAGAATGATTAGTTACGAAAGTATGATTGTGTTTACCCCTGATTTAACTGAGGAAGAATTAACCACTGAAAATGAAAAAATCTTAACCCTGATCAAAAGTTATGGTGGTGAAATCATCAAAACAGATAACTGGGGTAAAAGAAACCTTTCATATGAAATCAAAAAGAAGAAAGAGGGATATTACCTGATCAATTACTTCAAAATGGAAGCGAAGAGATTATCTGAGCTGGAGAATCAATACAAACTTAACGAGAATATTCTGCGTTACAATTTGTTAAGAATCGAAGAGGAGTAAAAATCATGGCAAAAGAGATTAAATTTCCCCGACTTAATTCAGTTATGATTAGCGGACACCTGACCAGAGATGTTGAGCTGAGATATACCCCCAGAGGGACACCTGTAGCTAAGCTCGGTATAGCTTTCAATCGGGTATACCAGGGTCAGGATGGAAATTGGATTGAAGAAGCAAACTTCATGGATGTCAGTGTATGGGGCAAACAGGCAGAGTTTAGTTCTGAAAGGTTACGCAAAGGTAGCCCGATCATCGTTGAAGGTTATCTGAAAACCTCAAACTACACCGATAAAGACAACCAACAGCGCAAATTTGTGGAGATCGTGGCCAATAAACTACACTATCTCGAAAAGACCGGCTCATCATATGATGAAAGTCCTTCTGAGGAAGCCCCTTCGAATTATGATGCCAATACAGCAGATCAGAATGTTACTGATGATGATGTCCCGTTCTAAATCCATAGAGTTTTCTTGACAGAGCCATAAGAAGAGTCAGATATTTTACTGTTTTTGAAGCGAGACTTCCCGGCGAGTGTTCTCGTGATTTACAAATACTAAGCATTTAATAGAAAGGAGAATATATAATGAGTTTTGACCCGACCAGAAAGAAGGTTTTTCGAAAGAAGGTTTGCGCCTTCTGTCAGAATAGTGAATTGGTTATCAATTATAAGAGTACAGATGTTTTAAAGCGCTATACAGCAGAGAGTGGCAAGATCGAACCGATGAGAATGACCGGAACATGCAATAAACATCAAAGGAAATTGACCAAGGAAATCAAAAAAGCAAGAATTATGGCATTGCTACCCTTTGTAAGTGAATAAAGTGTTTTTTATTGCTTTAGCTTCTCTCTTTATCTCACTATTATCCCCTTTTCTGGGATACATATTTCTTGTTTCCATTGGAGGGAGCAAGATCTTACTGAAAGAGAAGACTAGAGTAACCTCATTCACGATCATCAGTATCGGAATAATCATTTTATACATCTTGGGGTTAATTACAGTTCTGGAGGTTTCCGATATAATTGGCAGTGTCCTTTTGACTTCCTGGATTTTTATTATGACATTGATCAGAACCAAAGATTATACCAAAGCACTCTATTATGGTTGTTTGAGCCAGATCGCCTATGCAATCTTTCGTACTATTCTTTTCAGTGATATCTATCAACAAAGGATAGAGACACTCTTTGAAGGGTATGAAAGCATCCTGGGAAGTGGGATTACAGCTTTTAGTAGTGGTAATGGACAATTAGAGATGATCCTGACTCAGATAAAGAGTATCTTGCTTGATTATCAGATGGCTATCTGGGGGATAACCATGATCTTTGCTGTTTATATAGCCACTCTCTTCCTGGCGAAGAGATCAGATTATAAATGGCAGCATCATCTTTTCAGGTTTCCCCATTCACTGATCTATCTCTTTATCCTTGCTCTGGGGTTGGCAGTGATTCCATATACCAGAATTTTTGGCTTAAACAGTGTTTTGATCATAGTTATAGTCTTTTTATTACAGGGTCTGGCTATTGTCGAATACTGGTGTAAAAAACACCTGAAGAACAGCCGCTTTGTGATGTTGGCAATCATCATTCTGATGTTTGTGAATATTTTTTTCGCATTGCTGGTATCTCTGCTCGGCTTAATTGATAATTGGCTTGACATAAGAAAAATCAATCATATATAGGTAAAAAATTAACCAGATAATATAAGGAGGCTCCGTGAGAGTTATATTGTTAGAAAGTATAGAAAAACTTGGTAAAGTGGGTTCTGTAGTAAAAGTAGCTGATGGCTATGCCAGGAATTATTTGATACCGAGAAACTATGCTATCTTAGCTGATAAAAAGAATCTGCAGAAAATCGAAGCTATCAAACAAGATGCTGAGAAGAAAGAGCTTGAGCACATTAATGCTTTGAAAGTAATAGCCCTTCAGATCGAAGGTATGGACTTGGTATATAAAAGAAAGGCGGACGAGAATGATCATCTTTATGGATCGGTCTCTGATGTTGATATAGTCCGATCCCTGGAAGAGAAGGGTTTTGACATTCATAAGAGTATGATTCGAGGTGAAAAACATATTAAGGCCTTGGGAACTTATGATATCGAAATTCATCTGACTACAGATATCAATACCAACATCAAGGTAATTGTCGAAAAAGAAGAAGATTAGTAAGGAGGGTGCTTGTAATGAAGAAGATATTGGGAACTATAATAAAAGTTCTTGGCTGGCTTATCCTGTTGGCGGCATTTGCCTCGATAGGTTTTGCAACGGATAATCCGGGATTAATGGTACCTCTCTATTTCATGATATTTCTGATCATCTTTGCTCTGGTTTTACTCTATAATATGAAAAGACAGAGACGAACTAATACAAGTCCCCGCTATCTGAAACAATTGAAGAGGGTATTGGGTGTTATTCTGGTCCTTGCCGGATTATTGATGCCCTATTTCTTCTTCAGAGGAGCCGGTTTCACAGCAGGTATCTTTATCTTGCTGATAGTAATCACCATTGTTCTGGTCGCCCTGGCAATTTTGGCGATCAGACTTATCAATGCTCATAAATTGGTCCAGAATGTTGGTGGATATATTCTTTTAATAGCCATTTGCTCTATGCCTGCAATTTTAATGATGCAGTATGATAAATCATACAACGCCCTGGGGACAGCTTATTATGCAGCTCTGATAATCAGTGTATTAACCTGGTCAGGAGTTAGCATGCTTGCCAAACCTGGTGAATTGCAGCAAGGTTAACAGAACTGAGAGGTAGATTTAACAAGTATCTTCTTTTCTGCAGCTG
Source organism: uncultured Candidatus Cloacimonadota bacterium (assembly GCA_964610195.1). GTDB lineage: Bacteria > Cloacimonadota > Cloacimonadia > Cloacimonadales > JAJBBL01 > JAHYIR01. Next base: position 4,280 of record CAZSVG010000028.1, read on the forward strand.
GTTGTGATATCCAATGGCTATGATCAAACTGGATAGCCCGTTACAAAATCTGCTAATCAAGATTTTGGGGGAGAAGAATAGAGTTTACATTGACCTCTCTTTGCACTGGAGTAATATCGTCGGCAAATATCTGGCAGATAATTCGTATATTTTCAATGTCGAAAACAACGTCTTATTTGTCGGAGTAGCCAACAGCGTGGTAATGCAAGAGATGTGTCTGATGAGAGACAAACTGATAGAGAGAATCAAAAAACAATTAAAATTAGAGATCAAGGACATAGTATATTTTATAAAAGATGATGCCGGAAAAAGTAAAGATAGCCCCTTCAATATTAGCCGCCGATCTAAGTAATATCGGAACGGAGATAGAAAAATTATCTGCAGCCAAAGCAGATTTGATCCATCTTGATGTGATGGATGGTCATTATGTGCCGAATTTAACCTTTGGTGCCCCGCTCATCAAGCAGATAGCCAGATTGACTAATCTCCCCTTGGATGTTCATCTGATGGTACTTAACCCGGCAGACTATCTGGAAGAGCTTGCAGAGATCGGGGTAAGCTATATCTCTTATCATCCCGAAACGGTATATCACAACCATCGCCTTATTCACCAGATCAAAAAGAAGGGGATAAAGGCCGGATGGGCTATAAATCCCGGTGTTTCTGAGAACATATTAAAGCCGGTCATAAACGATCTGGACTTTGTCCTGTTGATGAGTGTCAATCCCGGTTTTAGCGGGCAGAAATTTATTCCGTCAGTCTATAACAAGATCAGGAATGTCAGGGCTATGACTGCCGATAATCCCCAATTTGAAATAGAGGTTGATGGGGGAGTTAATGATCAAAATGCTCCGGAATTAGTTAACACCGGTGCCGATATTCTTGTGGCGGGAGCGTTTGTCTTCAACACCAATGACTATTCTCTGACGATCGGGAGGTTACGTAATGTTAGGTGACCTTACCGCCAGAATGGAACAGATCATCAAGAAACTGAAAGGTCAGGGTAAGTTAAGCGAAGATAATATTAAAGAAACGATGAGGGAGATCCGTCGAGCCCTTTTAGAAGCAGACGTAAACTTCAAAGTTGTCAAAGATTTTATCAATAGTGTTCAGGAGAAGGCTATCGGTGCTGAAGTGATGAAAAGCCTTACTCCCGGTCAGCAATTGGTCAAGATAGTTCACCAGGAACTAATTACTCTGATGGGTAAAGAGAAATTTGCCCTCAAAATTTATGACAATAAATTGACCAAGATCATGATGGTTGGTTTACAGGGTTCAGGAAAGACCACTTTCTGCATCAAACTGGCTAATCTACTCCGTAAGAAGGGGGCTTTGCCAGTTCTGGCAGCTTGTGACATTCATCGTCCGGCAGCAGTGCAACAGTTACAAACTCTCGGCAAACAACTCGATATTCCGGTTGTTTATGACCAGAGCAACAATGTCAAAAAGATAGCCGAACAGAGTTTGGCCTTCGCCGACAAAGAGATGAAAAACCTCTTGATTTTTGATACCGCCGGGAGGATGCATCTTGACGAAGATATGATGAATGAAGTTATCGAACTCAAACAACAGGTCAAGCCTGATTATATCTTTTTCGTTGCTGATGCCATGACCGGACAGGATGCCGTTAATGTTGCCACTGAATTTAACCGCAGACTGGAATTTGATGCCGTCATTTTGACCAAGTTGGATGGTGATGCCCGAGGTGGAGCAGCTCTGTCGATCAAGGCAGTCACCAATAAACCGATCGCTTATGTCGGGATAGGTGAAAAGGCTTCCGATATCGAAGAGTTTCATTCAGAACGGATGGCTTCCCGCATTCTTGGGATGGGAGATATTCTCTCGCTGATCGAAAAAGCAGAAGCGACCATGGATGCCGAGAAGGCAGAAAAACTGACCAAACGGCTGCAGAAAAATATTTTTACCCTCAATGACTTCTACGATCAATTGCAGCAGATAAAGAAAATGGGTTCTATGCAGCAGATCATGCAGATGATCCCGGGTGTAAACGCCAAAATGTTCGATCAGGCTCAGTTTTCTGAGACTGAAGCCAGGAGGGTGGAGGCGATCATCTCGTCGATGACCTTGAAAGAGAGGGAGAATCCCGACATTTTAAATGGTTCCCGGAGGCGCAGGATAGCTTCCGGAAGCGGGACCGATATCCAGAGTGTCAATAGACTGTTAAAACAGTATGATCAGATGAAGAGCATGCTAAAACATTTTAATCAGGGTAATATCAAGAAGGGAGCTTTTAAGTTCCTTAAATAACTCTTGACTTTTTATCTGCATATAAGAAAGTTAAATTAGAAATCTTATACGAAGAATAATACTGAAAGAAGGAGATTAAATGGTTAGGTTGAGATTGAGAAGAATGGGAGCAAAGGATCAGCCTTTTTATAGGATAGTGGTAGTTGATTCCAGATGGAAAAGAGATGGTAAATATATCGAAGCTTTGGGTTATTATGATCCCAAAACAAATCCATATACATTACAACTGGATGAAGAAAAGGCCATGAAATGGCTAAAAGTTGGTGCGCAACCATCGACTACAGTACAAGCTTTGTTTAGAAAAGCCGGTGTTCTGAAGAAATTTCATGAGTTCAAATACGTTAAAAAGGCAGATTCATCAGAGAATGAATTAAAGGAAGAAAAGGAGTAGAGCATGAAAGAGATTCTAGAATATATCGCGAAAGCACTCGTTGATGATCCAAGTCAGGTTGATGTTAAAGAAATAGTTGGTGAAAAGGTAACTATTTACGAATTAAAAGTCTCGAAATCTGATATCGGTAAAATTATCGGCAAAAGAGGTCGAACTGCCGGAGCACTCCGGACTATATTGAACGCTGTTTCAACCAAACAGGGTAAAAGATCTGAGTTAGAAATAGTCGAGTAGTGGACAAGCACAACCTGATCAAGATAGGCAGGTTCGGTTATAAATATAAAGATGACGGTACATTTGAACTCCGTGTTAATTCGTACTTCCAGACCTGTTTTCTATCCATAAATGAGTTCTTCATAGTTATTGATGACGAGAAAATACGTTTCGTCGTTATCGATAATATGACCCTTAAAGGTAATCGCCTTACAGGCAAACTGCAAGATCCGGGGGTTATTACCGAGTTAAAGAAGGGAGAGAAAGGATGGTTGGCTATTGATGGCGAAACCTATGACACTCTGACTTCTGCTCAGGAAGAACTTATTGGGTTAGACCTTTTTTATCAGGACAAAAAAATCGGCATGGTGACCGATGTCTTCGATAATCGCGCTCAGGATGTCTTGGTAGTGACTCTCGATGATGATCAGAAGAGTATTATGATACCCGATGTTGCTGAATATGTTATATCCAAAGATTATGATCTGAACAGGGTCATAGTCAAGAATATCCAGGGATTGATCGACCTATGAGAATTGACATCCTGACGATTTTTCCCGAACTGTTCACCAGTTTTCTCGATAGCGGGATTGTTTATCGTGCCCGGGAAAAGAACTTATTGGATATCCAACTGCACAATATCAGAGATTTTACTACCGATAAGCATCATCAGGTGGATGATTACCCCTTTGGTGGTGGGGCCGGAATGGTTATGAAACCGGAACCTCTTTATGAAGCTATAACACATGTATTGGCTAATGAACAGGCACCGGTAGTATATTTTACACCCCAGGGAAGATTGCTGAATCAGGATATCGTTTCCCGCTATAAAGAGAAGGAGCGAATAGTCTTTCTCTGTGGCCACTATAAAGAGATCGATCAGAGGATTCGAGATATGCTGGTTACTGATGAAATCTCCATCGGAGATTATGTCCTCTCCGGGGGTGAAGTTCCGGCAATGGTCATGATCGATGCCGTAACCCGTCTGATAGACGGAGTACTCGGAGATATCGAATCAGCAATGACCGATTCCCACCAGAAAGGACTTTTAGGGACTCCTCACTATACCCGCCCCTATAAATTTATGGATAGAACCGTGCCTGATGTCCTGGTTTCAGGTAATCATGCCGAGATCGATAAATGGCGGGAAAAGAAGGCCAAAGAACTCACGATGAGCAGAAGGCCGGATATATATTATGGCAGACGTTAATATCTATGTCGGACTGGTTCACTATCCGGTCTATAACAAGCAACAAGAGGTGGTGACCACCTCGATTACCAACATGGATGTTCATGATATAGCCAGAACTTGTATGACTTTTGGGGTCAGAAATTATCTGATCATTAATCCGCTGGCCAGTCAGAGAGATTTGTATCAGAAGAT
>CAZSVG010000029.1:0-8525 GCA_964610195.1 uncultured Candidatus Cloacimonadota bacterium
AACCCTATCAAGACTTTGTAATCTGCGTAGATATTGATATTCTTAATCAATCCGGTTTTATATGTCAATTAAAAAAGTCAGTTCTCAAGAGCGTTGTTAGTGTTATTAATTATTCCCTCTATCCTGCCAACTTCTGGTGGCTACACTTGACAATGTTGTTCAGCTTAACCTACAAGATTCCTGTTCAAGATTCCTTCTACTGTAGTAAAGATTCATTCCCTTAATTAATGATTATCTATACAGTCGGCTCTGGCCGACTGTATAGATAATCATTACTATCCTGAAGATTAAAAAAAGAAAATGCTCCATAATAGGAAGGAAGGGAACAGAGATGAAATCTTGACAAACAATGACAAAGGAGATTATTAGTAACTGATAAAGTGGAGGAATCTCAGTAATGATCATAGATGCTCGCTATAAGGTCATAGAGCGGCTTGGGATGGGAGCATGGGCTATCGTCTATCAAGTCAGGGATCTACGAACCGATCAGTTATATGCTTTAAAAGTATTCCAAAAGCTCGATTCTCAGAGCATATATGAAAAATTCTCTCCTGAGGATATGTTTCTGATCACTCAGATCGAACACCCCAATCTGATCAGAGTTATGAATTTTGGAAATACCGATAAGCATATTTATTATCTAAGTGAGTATTATGAGGCTAAAACTCTTTCTCAATACAATTTCTCTTCAGGAAACTTAGCGGATCTATATCATTTAATCGTCCAGATCTGCTATGGACTTGATGAATTGCACCGTCTGGATATGATTCATAAGGATTTAAAACCTGATAATATCATGTATCGCTTTGAAGATGGTGAATTAAAGGTAAAGATCCTGGATTTTGGTTTTACTAAGGTTGATCTCCAGAAAAACCAACAACATGTTTCAGGAACTCTTCCTTATATAGCCCCTGAGATTTATCGGGGGAAAAAAGCTGTTCCGGCCAGTGATTTTTATGCTCTGGGGGTAACTCTTTATAAGGTGGTTACCGGCACTCTCCCGTACACTCTGGAGCAATTATCGGATATGATAACCGGAAGCCGAAGCAGTCTCTTTCCAAAATTTCCCAGTGAGATCAATCCTGCCATACCACCTAAACTGGAAAAATTGATCCTCAAACTAATGGAAAAGAATGTAGAGGATCGTTTTCCTGATGCCCGGAGTATAATAGCTTATATAAATCGAATCCAATCTCATCAATTCCCTTACTCCTTGAAGTTTTCTCTGGTCAATTCCATCGAGAACAGTTCATATCTTCTCAGGGAGGATTATACGCATGACCTGCTTGACTATTTACCTCTGGTAAAGACCCAGAACGGTAAAGTAATAGTACTCTCCGGTGAGGAAGGATTGGGTAAAGATAACATCCTAACCCTGTTCCGGTATCATCTGCTGACCAATGAATATTTTGTTTTCGACTATACCTGCTCTCCCCAATTAAAGGACCCCTTTTTTGCTCTGATCAAGGAATATCTCTCTTCCCTGGCCAATAATCAGAAAATCTCCAAAAACCTGGTCAACATCTCTGACAAGTTGCGGAAATTCCTTTATGAATCAGAAGAACAAGCCAGTTCCCTGAAGGAAAATCGCAAGGATCTGGCCCGTGATTTTACTTTTGCCAGGAATTTTATTGAGTCTCTTTCTGAAGAGAGGCCATTAGTATTTATTATCAGAGCCGGACACCATTTAACTCAAGAAACCATCGACTTTGTTAACCATATCTCACCAGTTATCCGACTAAACAGAATAATGATTATTTTCAGCGTTGATAATCCGGGAAGTGTTAGTGGCTTGATACACCCAATCCAGATTGAGGTTGCTCCTTTTGATCTAACAAAAATAAAAGAATATATTGAGCAATTGCTGTCCACAACCATTCCGGTAGATTTTGCTGAAAAAATTCTGGAGAGAACCAATGGTAATCCATCATATATAAGAGATATTCTGATAGATTTGATCAACCGGAAACTCCTCTGGAAAAGAGGTCATTTTAATTTCAATATTGATTGGTCTGGTTATCAGGTACCACCAAGAATTATTCATAATATTTATGATAAATTAAGTCATATTTCAGATAGTAGTTACAAAGCACTACAGATCTTATCGATCACCAAAACCCCTCTCTCGGCTAATTTGATCAAATATCTGCTCGATATCAATAACAAGGAACTCTTCTTTCTTCTTAAGGATTGTATTAATAATCACGTTTTGGTAAAGCGTGACGAATTCTATATCTTCGCTTTTAGGGAAGCAAGGAATCGTCTGTTCGGTGAAACCGATCCTAAAATGCGAAAAAGAATAGCTCTGAAAACTCTGGATTACTTCGAACCACATTCAATAACTCAAATATCAATATGTGAAGGGATCATTGAAAATGCCCGTCTGGCAGGATCTTATGAAAAAATCCGCAAATATTCGCTCCACCTGGCTAAATTATATTCAGCTGACCGGGATCAGGAGAAATCATTTGAGTTAATCAGTGAAATTATAACCCTGGATTTTTCAGATAAATTTGAAGTTGCCCCCAAGGATACTCTCGATGATTTGCTCCTTTTCCAGGAATTAGCAGAATTAACCGGAAAAGCCAAAACTGCTCTCAAACGATTCAATGCCATAACCAACCTTCCGGAGATATTCGAAAAATATTTTATCAGGGGAATTTTGCACAATGCTTGCGAGGATTACAGTGAGGGGATCAAAGATCTGGAAAAAAGCTTGAAGATAGCCATCACCGGCCGGCAACAGATCATTGTGATGATCAATCTGGTCTGGACTAATTTAATGCTCGGGAAAAATGACAAAGCTGCTCAATATTTACAAACCCTAGAAATACTAAGCATGACTCCGGATCTAAAGGTTGCTTACATTGATCGGAAAGCTCTTTTTCTGGCAAGAACAGGAAATCGTAAAGAAGCCATCCAACTCCTGGAAGAATATAAAGAACATCTGGAACCAATAGAATCCCCCGGTTACTATGCCAGATTAGGCAGTTTCTATAATAATCTGGCTATTTACTATGGTGGTGAAAAGGCATTTGATGAATCACTGTATCATTTCAACATGGCCAAGAAGATGTGGGAACAGATAAACTACACCAGAATGCTGGGCATGGTTTACAATAATATCGGTGATCTGGCTCTTCGTCAAGGAAACACCAACGAAGCTCTATCTAACTTTCAAAAAGCCCTTGATATATGTATGTCAATCGAACATATCCGTTGTGAAGTTCTGTCCTACCTTAATTTCGGAGAAGCTTATATCAAACTGGGCAGATATGACGATGCCGAAAAAAGCTTAATAAAAGCAAAAAGCAAAATAGCCAAATGCCGTGATAAATCTTTTCAGAGTGCTATTATACATAACCTGGCAATCGTAAAAAGTAAGGTGGTTAATTTTAAAAACTACTATCACTTCATCAAGGAGAATAATCAGGAACTATTAACCAATAAAATCACAGAAGTAAATCCTCTGATTAAAACCTATATCCATTTTCTCCTCGATTTAGGAATGTATGATCTGGTTTCGACTATTCTGATCAAGAATACCAAACTGGATTATCAAAGCAGCCGGGAAGAGGAATTCTATTATCATGCTCTGGGCCTTCTCGAATTCTATAAAAAGGAATACGAGTCTGCTCTGGAGCATTTCAATACATCATTCGATTTTGCTGAAAGGAATCGCAGCTATTATGCGCAGAGCATTTTATATACTAAAATGATCGAATGTCATCTGGCTTTGGGTAATATAAATAAAGCCAGAGAACTTTTCGATAAAGCACAAAAAATAACCAAATTGTATAATTATTCCTATTGGAACCTCGTTCTTAAAGTGTTAAATGCCCGGATTGATCTCCAGGATGAGAATATAAATCTGAGAATAATCTTGCGCTCACTTTTCTCAACCCTGGAACAAATCAAAGAAAACAGACATTATCAGTTAGAAATTACTGTTTATAAACTATTGGCATTTATCTACGAAGAATTAAATTCCAAAAGATTGGCCAATAAGTTCTTTAAACTATATACTGAAGCAGTGAAAAATGTTGTAGAGGGACTTCCCCGCCAATATCAAACATCATACAAGAAGAAATCAGAGATCCAGGTTGAAAATCTTGATGAGCTCTCCAGAATCCCGATAGCCAAACGCCATTTATTTACCTTCGAACCATGGCAGGAACAATTGTATGAGCTTTTAAAACTGGATGAAGTGGAAAGGTTTAAATTCTTTATCGGAAGAATGCTCAATAAACTCTTCTCACCTCAAACTTATGTACTTGTGCTCATGGAAGATTACGATAAGGGTCACCGGCCATTTCTACATCACAACTTCTCCGACAAACTGCTTTTCTCAACCGATATTGACAAACTAATCAAAGAGAGTATCAGACTTAACGATTTGATTCAGAAAGAGATCAGTAATTACCATCTGCTGTTTATTCCTTTGAGATTTAAAAGCATTATTGTTGGCTGCCTTATAATGGGTGACCAGGGAGAGCTCGCCTTTACCCGTCAAGAAATTAAAGCTGCCAAAGAGTTAAAACTCCATCTGACATCACTGCTTATCAGGATACGTGATTTTGCCTCGATTAATAACAATATTAATCAGATGAAGCAATTGATGAGTTCGACATATGAGATTTTTTCTCTCTATGAACCGGATAAAATCGAACATGCCATCATTTCATTTTGCGTCGATTTTGTGCAATGTAGTAGAGCTTTTATGATTAAAAAGGATATTTATGGGAACTTCGTATATCAAATTGCCATGGATAACTCCCACAACATCCTACACGATCATACTTATATAAGCAAGACTGTCCTGAGTGAAGTTTATAATACCAGAAGCAATGTGTTTACGATGAACGCCATGGAAGATAATACATTTAAAAATGCTATCAGTGTTCAGGATTATCAACTCCATACCATTTATTGTGCCCCCCTGATCGTGGAAGACAAAATTCACAGTCTTCTCTATCTTGATAATTATGGAGAACCCGAGCGGGAATTAATAATCAATCAAGATATGATGAATATAATGCTGCTTCAGTGTTCCATTGCGTTGAAAAACTCACAAAGAAACCTGGAATTAATGAAAAGTGTTTTGGAGTTAAAAACTCTTGATGTTGCCAAGAATGAATTTATGGGCTTGATATCTCATGAATTGAACACCCCTTTGATGGTTCTTAAGAGTTATATGAACAAGCTTAGGCGTAATGATATCTCATCTGCTAATGAAAGAATCGAGGTTATAAACAAAGCTGATGAATTTTTACGAAAGATCATCGATAAAATCAATGATATTTTCAGTTTTACCAAATACAGTCTCCTATCCAACATAAGAATGGTAAAAATGAATATCAGAAATCTCCTCCAGGTAGTTATTGATGAAGCGGAACTTATTGCTAAAGATCGAAATATGGTTTTCGCGCTGGAAGTTAAAGATGATATTCCTGACATAGATGCCAACTGGGAAGCAATATATTTGATGATCTATCAGATCGTTCTTAATGCCATTCGCTATACCAAAGATTTTGGAACCATCAAAATCGGAGCTCGTAAATCATCTTTTCAAAACGAAGAAATCAATGATAAAGAATCACTGGTAATCTATATCCAGGATAATGGTATTGGTATCCCTGAAAAAGAACTGGAAAACATCTTCATTCCCTTTCACGAATTGACTGATATTCTATCTCATCATTCCGGGACTATCGAGTATAAATCAAGTGGATTGGGATTGGGACTGGCTACTGCCAAGAAAATAGTTGAGTTGCACGGTGGCAGAATAGTCGTTAAAAGCAAAGAAGATGAGGGTACCACAGTTTTCATCATGCTCCCCTACTCGAAGATTGACGGGGCATTAAAACCAGAATAAGGATATGACCTGTAACTCAAACATCTGCTAGCATAGAATGGATAGATAGAGATGAACACAACAACCACAGTAGCTAAAACCGTATCCTTTTCTCGGATTTTTAATGATAAGAAGAGTTTAACTGTCTATTTCCCATCGGATATCAGTCTTACTTTCCGGATCGTTAAAGAAATTCATAATTGGATCCCCTGCTTTCAGACACTCCTCTTTGTTTTTCCTGCATTTCAAAGAGATTTCTATAAGGCATTGATCAAAGAACAGCAAGTAAAAATAGTATCCCCGGAAGATCTTCGCCCTTTAAAAGAACAGGATCTGATCCTGATTCTCTCTAAAGAGAAAAAGATCCAAAAATTGGCAGAATGTAATGGTTCACCAGCTATGTTTGGTTATGGAAGAGAGGTCAACGTTCGTTTTCAACCGTTTCCGGAAGATCCTCTGGAGTTATGCAAGAAGTTGATGGAACTCTTGAATATACCATCAGCCAATAGCGAAGTGGGTGTTGATTTCCCACCGAAAAATCATGAATTTCAATTAGATGAAGAATTAGAGAGAAAGTATATATTAGATCTACACAATCCTTATAACAGGCTGAGGGCTATTCAAAAGGTAAACAAAATAACTCCCCCCTATGAATATCTCTCGATAAAAACAAAATATCCCCAAAGACATAGCAGGCTGATCAGAGTCTCCTCTGATCCCCAATCACCAAAGCAATATCCTTTTAAAGTCAATCTGTACGAAATAATGAAACAGTGTATGCAGGCAAAGATTATTATCACCGATAACCGTGATTTTTATGAGCTTCTAACAAATTTCTTCAAACGGGACAGAATAATGTTCTGTGAAAATCTCCTGACAACCAGGAAATTTATTGAATTAATCAAATAAAGGTAACAAAAATAACTGATGATAGTTAACATAATGAACAAGAAAACAAGAACTTTTATATGAGGACTTTATGAAAAAAGTTTTAGTAATCACTATCCTGATTCTGGGTATAAATCTTATTATTGCCAGTGAGAATGATGATTTTCGCTTTGCTCTGGGACTTTATTCCGATCAGAATTATTCATTAGCCAGAGTCGAACTGCAGAAATTCATCAACCAATACCCTGAAAGTACTTATCTTGATAATGCCCGATTCCTACTGGCCAATATATACCTGAACCAAAAGAATTATCCGGCTGCAATAGAGCTTTATGAAGCACTATATAATAATGCAACCGATCCGGTTATCAGGCCTGATATCTTTCTTGGTCTGGCTCAGTGTTATTTCTTCACCAATCAACTGGATAGAGCATACACAACCTTTAGTCGTTTCAACAGAGAATTCCGACAGCACAGGTCAGCCTGGAAAGCAGACTATTTTCTAGGGAGAATTGAGTTTCAAAGAGGAAATCTGCAGATTTCGCTTCAACACCTTGAAAATGCCGAGAAACAATCTTCAGATTGGCAAATAAGATTAGCCAAGACAGAAGCCCTTCTGGCTCTCGGAGAAACTACCTTGGTAGAAACTACCCTGGATGAGTATCTTGCCGATGAAATTCGCAACGAATACTTTTATCAAATGATTGTGCTTTATCTGAATCATCTGCTCAAAATCAGGGAGTATGATACTGTTATTACCTATGCCTATGATTACATACCAACCTCTTCCCAGTATTATGACGATTATCTGCTGGTGCTGAGTGAGGCCAAATATGAAACTGGTGATTACACCGGTGCTCTCCACAGGTTAGATATGATGACGAAGAAGGTAGAAAGAGGGAAATATCTGACAGCTTTATGTCACATGAATATGGAGGACCATCAAACAGCAGAACGTCTCTTCACTGAACTGAGCAGAGATGCCGAGAACCTGGAAATCAGAACAAACAGTTTTTTCTTTTTAGCCAGTTTGCATGGTAGAGTTGATATCGAAGCTGCCAACAGAAAATTAGAACAATTCATTGTAGAAAATCCTCGACACCCGTTTATAGGTGCCGCTCATTACCAAATAGGGTTAAATCACTTTCGCCGGGATAAGTTTACCGATGCCCTGGCCTCTTTTGACCGGGCTCTGGCTGCCGGTATTATTCCTGATTTTGAAGAAAGAACTCACTACCTGACTGCCGAATCATACTTCCAGTTAGGTCAGAATCAAGAATCGATAAAGCGATATAATGATTACCTGGCTAACTATCCTCAGGGAAATTTTATTGATGAAGCACTATTCAAAACCGGATTACATTATTATGAAAATGATGATTTTCCCAGAGCATTGGTTCAATTTGATCGGATAGTTAATGAGTATCCTGATTCTTCAAGGATCAGTATGGCTTTGTTTTACCAGGGAGAAATCTTTGCCAGCAGCAGACAGTATGATATTGCCCTGAATAAATATCAGGCTGCCATACCGGGATTTGATAATCGAAGTCTGCTCTGGATAAGAATTGCCCAGGTAAAATTCCTTCAGGGTGATTATGATCAAGCCCTTACTGATTTGAGCAATGTTCCCGAAACTCCCGATTATCTTTATGAAAAGAGCATCATCACCGGCGCAGAGACTTCCACCGGCAAACCGGGCACCGGCACAGCAATCTCGGCCGGCAGTCGCAAACCAAAGAACAAAGTCGTTACTGGAACAAACATCACCAGCAACGCGAGAACC
>CAZSVG010000030.1:0-8478 GCA_964610195.1 uncultured Candidatus Cloacimonadota bacterium
ATCCTTCAGATTAGATCCCGAAAGTCCTTTTCCACCTCGTCTTTGCTGACGATAGGTATCCACAGGTAATCGTTTGATATAACCTTCGTGAGATATTGTAACCACCATGTCTTCTTCGGCAATGAGATCTTCCGTTTCCAGGTCAGTGACATGTTCAATAATATGAGAACGACGAGGATCAGAGTATTTTTTCCTGATCTCTTTGATTTCATCTTTGATGATTTTCATCCGTAACGGTTCTTGAGCAAGAATGTCTTTTAAATTTTTAACGGTCTTTAGTAGTTCATTGTATTCTTCTTCGACCTTTTCTCTTTCCAGGCCGGTAAGTTTCTGAAGACGCATGTCAAGGATAGCTTTGGCCTGAATCTCTGATAGGGTAAACTCAGTCTGTAATCTTTCACTCGCTTCTTGAACATTGCCTGATTCTTTAATAGTTTTGATTATAGCATCGATATTTTCCAGAGCTATGCGCAAACCTTCCAGAATATGCAATCTTTTTTCAGCATTTTCTAATTCGAACTGAGTACGGCGGATTACTACCTCATGTCTGAAATCTACAAACTTATTGAGTAACTCAGATATTGTGAGTACTTTGGGAATTCCGTCTACCAGTGTAAGATTGATTACTCCAAATGATTCCTGAAGTTGCGAGTATTTATACAACTGATTCAAGATTATCTGAGGGTCTTCGTTTCGTTTTACCTCGATAACCAATCGCATACCGTCTCTACCAGACTCATCGCGGATATCACTGATCCCCTCTATCTTCTTCTCTTTTACAAGATTGACGATCCTCTCGATCATCGAAGTTTTATTTACCTGATAGGGGATTTCGGAAATGATTATTGATTCACCACCAGATGCCCTTTTCTCTACGTCAGCTTTACCACGAATTCTGATTTTACCATAACCTGTCTGAAAATAATCAATTATTCCAGCTTTACCAAGTATATATCCACCTGTCGGGAAATCCGGACCTTTGATATAATCCATAATTTCAAGTGGAGTCATGTCACGGTTGTCTATCAAAGCAATAAGAGCATCACAAACCTCTCCGAGATTATGTGGCGGCATGTTAGTTGCCATTCCTACAGCAATTCCGGAACATCCATTAACCAGGAGATTGGGAATTCTGGTCGGAAATATTATTGGTTCTTCTCTGGTTTCATCATAATTAGGTCTAAAATCTACGGTATTCTTATCCAGGTCAGATAATAGATCAATAGCTATTTTTTCCAACTTGGCTTCGGTATATCGCATTGCTGCGGGAGGATCACCATCGATGGAGCCGAAGTTACCCTGTCCGTTTATAATTGGATAACGCATATTCCAGGGTTGAGCTAAGCGAACAAGTGTCGGATAGATAACCTGCTCACCATGAGGGTGATAGTTTCCGGAAGTATCACCGGCAATTTTGGCACATTTTCTGAAACCCTTGTCCGGAGTTAGATTTAGTTCGTGCATAGCATACAGGATACGCCTTTGAGATGGTTTCAATCCATCCCGGATATCGGGTAGAGCTCGGGAAACGATAACACTCATTGAGTATTCAAGATAGGCGCGTTTTAATTCATCTTCTATTTCGATGGAAATTATTCGGGATCTGTCAATTGTCATTAAGCCTCCATTTTATATTCAATTCTCTGAGTCACAGTATTAGATGATATCAAGATTCTGCACATAGTGAGCATTGGCCTGGATAAAATTTCTGCGTGGTTCAACATCATCACCCATGAGGATGGTAAACATTCTATCTGCTTCAATAGCATCATCGATCTTAACCGAGACCAATATCCTTTTACTGGGGTCTAAAGTTGTTTCCCATAACTGTTCCGGATTCATTTCACCCAAACCTTTATAACGTTGGATGGCTACACCTTTTCTGTCTATTTCTACCAGGAGATCATCTCGTTCTTTGTCTGAATAAACATATTTTTTCATCTTACCTTTACGGATCATATACAGTGGTGGTTTGGCGATATAGATATGGCCTTTCTCTACTAATGGTCTCATATAACGGAAAAAGAAGGTTAGTAAGAGAGTAGAGATGTGAGCCCCGTCTACATCGGCATCTGCCATGATAATGATTCTATTATAGCGTAGCTTGCTGATATCAAAATCATCACCGATCCCAGCTCCGAGTGCCAGAATAATCGGTTGAATCTTGTCATTATTCAAAACCCGATCAATTCTTGCTTTCTCGGTATTCAACATCTTACCCCACAAGGGTAATACGGCCTGAAATGTTCTATCTCTGCCCTGCTTGGCCGAACCACCTGCCGAATCTCCCTCAACAAGAAGAATTTCGGTCTCTTCCGGATTACGAGAACTACAGTCAGCAAGTTTTCCGGGTAGATTGCCACTCTCCAGAACAGTTTTTCTTCTGGTCAGTTCTCTTGCTTTTCTGGCTGCTTCTCGTGATCTAGCTCCCAGTATAGCTTTCATGGCTATGCTTTTCGCTTCGTTAGGATGCTCTTCAAAATAAACCAGTAGTTTTTCTCCGACTATTGAGTTTATCAAACCATCAACTTCAGAATTCTGCAGTTTTGTTTTGGTCTGACCTTCAAACTGTGGATTGGGAAGCTTCACACTAATAATGGCTGTTAGTCCTTCTCTGATATCACTTCCTTGAGGGGTTATCTTCTCATTCTTTAAAGCATTAAGGTTTTTGATATAGGTATTAACTGCTCTGGTCAAGGCAGTTTTGAATCCACTAAGGTGTGTGCCACCCTCGATAGTATTGATATTATTGGCAAAACTGAGAATATTTTCCTGATAGCCGTCATTGTACTGTAATGATACTTCGAAGGCGATTCCATCTTTCTCGCCAAAAATAAAAACTGGATCTTTAAAGAGACTCTTTTTCCCTTCATTGAGGAATGTTACAAATGATACTATCCCCCCTTCGTATTGGAAATCATGACATTTACCACTATTTTCGTCTCTTAAAGATATTTTTACCCCACGGTTCAAGAAAGCTAGCTCTCTTAGTCTTACAGCCAAATATTCAAAATTAAACGTTACCGTTTCAAATATAGTAGGGTCGGGTTTAAAGGTAGTCAGAGTTCCGGTTTTATTCGTTGTCCCAATAATATCGACATCTTTGGTCGGTATCCCACAAGAATATGTCTGATGATAGATATTTCCATTTTTATAAACCTTAACTTCCATAAACTCAGATAGGGCATTAACTACCGAAACACCAACGCCATGCAAACCACCGGATACCTTGTAGGTCTTATGGTCAAATTTCCCTCCGGCATGTAGTACGGTCATAACAACCTGTAAGGCTGAGACATTGGATTCTTTATGAATATCTACAGGAATTCCCCTTCCATTGTCTTCGATGGAAACAGAACCGTCCTGATTAAGGTTTACTGATATAGTATCGCAATATCCAGCCAGGGATTCATCTATACTATTATCTACCACTTCATAAACCAGATGGTGTAGTCCTCTTTCTCCTATCCCCCCAATATACATTGTTGGTCTTTTACGAACGGCTTCCAAGCCTTTCAAAACTTTAATACTCGTTGCTGTATAATCCTGGGCAATCATATTTTCTCCTTTTTATAATCCACTTTTCAAATACTTTTTTGGTACTTATTCATCAAACCCTTCAAGAATACTCCGATATCTGTCTCTTCTCTGAGAAGCATCCGGGAGTTCCCCCAAGCTTATTACAATATTAACACTGCTCCCCCGAGGAACAAAGTCATCTGCAATAGGTTGTGAATAGATAATTCTATCTTTAGCTACTTCATTGGAATAGCGAAATGCCTTCTCACCAAGCTTTAGACCGATGTTTTCCAGTCTGATTTTTGCTTCCAGTTCGGTTATATTGTCAAGATATGGGACTCTAACCAGCTCCGGACCTTTACTGACTACCACTTCAACTGTCCGATTGATCTTTGTTGGCTTAAATGGTTCCGGAGATTGGGAGATAATCCTGTCCTGGGGAATCACATCATCATGCCGCATATCAACTTGTTGAACATAGAGGTTGAGATCCATACATGTTTTCCGAGCCACATCAAATGGTAGATTAACGATATCTGGGACTATTACTTCATTACCGGTACCAACAATAATCGACATCAGAATGTTTACCCCTAAAAAACCGATAATAAAGAGAAGCAACAAGATACCGGCTGCTATTAAAAGAGCTTTCAATTTAATAATCATAACTAATTATCCTTTTTTTGCATTTTAGCTGCAAAGGCTCCATCCATCATATCTCTGTGGGGGAGAGTCTTCAGGAATCCATTCTCGATATAACGGGCTGGAACTGCTTTATGGTTTAAGATTAATTTGAAATTATTATAGCGTTGAAGGAATTTTTTAACCTGCTCTTCATTTTCCTGCGGATTCATAGTGCAGGTGCTGTATACCAGATAACCATCTTTTCTTACGAACTGAGCCCCAATTTCCAGGGCATTTTCTTGTAATTTGAGTAATGATTTTATGTCCTGATTGAATTGCCAGCGTAATTCGGCTTTTTTTTGCATAATTCCCCATCCTGAACAGGGGACATCAAGGATGACCCGGTCATATGCGGGGGCTTTGGGACCAAACTGAAAGGCGTCTTCGGTTATAATATTCATATTAGTGATTTGGAGTCGATGGATCGCCTGTTTGATCTTCTTTGCTTTTTGGGGAAACTTATCAACTGCAATTATTTCTCCGGTGTTTTTGATTAATTCGGAGATATAGGTACACTTTCCACCTGGACCGGCAAACAGATCAAGGATGTTCTCATCTTCTTTCGGATCTAATAATTCGACAACCATGGCAGCCGAGGGATCCTGAACAGAATAGTAACCCTCTTCGAATGAAACATCTCGCAGGATATCTTGACCATAACTGGTCTGAAAGACATTTGGAGATGCCTGAGTCGGTTGGATTTCCAGCTCTTTACGTTCAAAATATCTGATAAATCGATCTCTGTCTGTGGCCATGGTATTAAGGCGGATAGAGAGTCTGGGGATTTCGTTAAAGTAGGCACATAATTTCTCGGTGGCTTCATTTCCCCACAATTCAATCCATTTATCAATCAATTCCGTTGGAAAAGAATATTGAAAGGATAATTTCTCTAACAGGTTATCAGGATAGACAATTTCCGGTTTTCTGAGATAAGAGCGAAGTACCGCATTGATATAATCTGCAACTTTGGGGTTGATTAGATTCTTTGCCAGCTCGACAGTCTCGTCAACAGCTGCATGATCAGGAACAGAATTGCAATAAAGAAGCTGGTATAATCCAAGATAAAGGAGAGCTTTGATCTTCAAATCGGTATTCGGATATTTCTCTTTATCAGATATGGATCTAATAATGTAATCAAGATTAAGATGCATCTTAATGGTTCCTTTAACTAGATGATAAAGGAAATTCCTTTCACTGGGAGACTTAAATTTATTAAGTTTCTGCTCCAAAAGGCGATCGGAATGATGATGATCCTTTAAAACTTTATAGATGATATTATATGCTTCTTTCCTAACAGTATCCATTGATCATTACTTCTTCTTTCCTGGATAACGATTTTTATACAGATGTTGAATCGTCATTTTTATTAATTGCTCTGAAGATTCAATTTTATATTCACCCTTTAGCAACTCTTCCATCGTTAAGCCAATATCAGGCTGCTTATAACCCAGAGTGAACAGAGCAGTTTCAGCTTCGGCTACGAGCCTGTCCAGTCCATCAACATCAGTATCTGGAAGAGTCATAATCTGCAACGAGGAGAGTTTATCCTTTAGTTCCAGAATTAGTCTTTGAGCGGTCTTCTTACCCAAACCGGGAATAATAGTCAAAGCACTGTCATTTTCAGTTTTAATTGCCTTGATAAAGGTTTGAATACTCATTGCTGATAAGATAGACAGAGCAATTTTAGGTCCAATACCGCTCAAAGAGATCAAAATACGGAAAAGCTCTCGCTCTTCTTCGGTATGGAAACCATAGAGCCGCATATCATCTTCAGAAACCACCAGATGAACAAGAACTCTGATTTCTTGTTGTAGAGTGCCTAATTTCTCATAAGTACTGAGGGGTATTCTGATCTCATAACCTATACCATGACAATCAAGAACGATTTTCATCGGTGTTTTTTCTGATAACTTACCTTGTAAAAAAGAGAACATCATTTACATCCTGAATTTTTCGTTATTATAAAGGGCATAAGCTACTGCCAGAGCATCTGCTGCATCGTCAGGGATATTATCCATCTTCACTCCCAGCAATTTGGGTAACATATATTGCACCTGCTGCTTATCAGCATTACCATTACCAGTTACTGCCTTCTTGACTTCCCGGGGAGAAAACTCCATCATTGCTATCTTCTTCTGGGCTATCGCTAAAAGGATTGCTCCTCTAACATGACCCAGAGTAAAGGCAGATTGGATATTCTTTCCGTAAAAGATGGTTTCGATTCCTACTATATCAGGATTATTTTCCTGAATTACAGTCGAAATTACTTCATATATCTTTTCAATCCGTTCAGCTAATGCTGAAGCTGGATTGAGTTTGATGATATCATATCCAACTGCTACAATTTTCCTTTTTTCAGTTTCCAGCAACCCATAACCACAGATTCTGCTTCCCGGGTCAATGCCTAAAAAAATCAATTATCAGCCAGCCTGTTCATTATAGATTCTGATATTTTATAATTAGCGAATACTTTTTGTACATCGTCTAAATCTTCAAGATGGTCGATCAGCTTTAATAATTTTTCTGCCACGTCATCAGCTTCCACACTGTTTGTTGGGATCCTTGTTAATTCTGCTTCCCTGATTTTAAAACTGTTTTTTTCAAAGTAACTCAGAACAACATGAAATTCGGCAACACTGGTATAGACATAGATGATTCCATCTTCATACTCAGCATCTTCGGCCCCGGCATCTAAAGCAATCATTATAGCATCATCTTCACTCAAATCGGGAGCCTCAATCTCCAGGTATCCTTTCTGATTAAATATCCATGATACTGCTCCACTTTCTGCCATAGAACCTCCATACTTGGAGAAGGTATGGCGAACTTCGGCAACTGTCCTGTTTTTATTATCGGTCATTACCTCGACTATTATGGCAACTCCATTGTGACCATAACCTTCATAGGTATATTCTTCGTAGGTGGCACCTTCGATTTCTCCGGTTCCCCGCTTGATAGACTTTTCGATATTGGCGTTGGGCATATTAGCAGCTCTGGCTAAAGACACTGCTGCTCTAAGCCGGGGATTGGTATTGACATCTCCAGAACCATTTCTGGCTGCAGTAATAATTTCTCGCGTCAAACGGGTGAAGAGTTTACCACGTTTAGCATCGGCAGCACCCTTCTTATGTTTGATAGAACTCCATTTATTGTGACCTGACATATATCTCTCCCGACTAAAATCGCTAAAACCTTTTATAAATGATCATGCGATTATATGTTCCTTTCATTCACTCTCTTGATAAGCTGAAATAACCTTCTCGGCTATTTCTTCCGGCAATTTTTCATAGTGGGAAAACTTCTGATTGAATCTTCCCCGCCCCTGAGTTAGAGATTTTAGATTGGGAAAATAGGCAAAGAGTTCCGATAGGGGAAGATGAGCGTTCAAAATCTGCTTTTTCCCTTTCTGTTCCATGCCGAGAATCTTACCTCTACGAGTGGAGACGTCACCCATGACATCACCCATATATTCACTGGGGATACTGATCTGCACCTCATGTATCGGTTCCAGAATGATAGGTTTAGCATCTTTAAATCCTTTTTTCAGAGCCTGGGAAGCTGCTAATTTGAAAGCCAGCTCTGAGGAGTCAACATCATGATAACTACCGAAATAGCAGTCAACGTAGATATCTACTACCTGATAACCGGCAATGATCCCCTTTTGCATGGTTTCAACCACCCCTTTCTCTACTGCCGGGATATACTTACTCGGAATGGTTCCACCTACTATCGAGTTGATAAATTCGAATCCCTCTCCCCGGGTTTTGGGGCCGACGCGGAAATGGACATGACCGTATTGGCCTCTTCCACCAGATTGCTTTTTGTGTTTATACTGAACATCTGACTTCCCGGTAATAGTTTCTTTATAAGGAATTTTGGGGTCATTAAGTTCAGTATCAATTTTATAACGATTCTTCAACTTCTTCTGCACCATTCCGATCTGTAATTCTCCGATACCGGCAAGAACATTCTCGAAAGTCTCTCTGTTCAATTCGAGTCGCAATGTAGGGTCTTCATCCATTAATTTGGTTAAAGCAGAACCGATCTTATCTTCATCACTCTGATTCAGGGCTTTAATGGTTTTCCAGTAAACAGGTGTTGGTAATGCCGGTTGAATAAAACGCTTTTTACTATTCGTATCGGTTATCGAATTGAATCCTCTGGCAACCTTTAATTTTACCAGAGCTCCGATCTCACCAGCTTTTAACTCTGTCGCTTCATTACGATGTTTGCCGAGCAAATAATACATAGAACCGATTTTATCTTTACTCTCTT
>CAZSVG010000031.1:0-8456 GCA_964610195.1 uncultured Candidatus Cloacimonadota bacterium
TTATACCGATAATGATGTAACGAACGGAGTTCTTTACAGCTATTTTGTCAGAGCAGTATATACAGGGGGAGTTTCTATACCATCCAATACTGTTGCGATAGCTCCCGCTATACCTGCTCTTTATCCACCAAGAGATCTGGAATATCAAATAGATGGTAATGAAGTTAACCTGCAGTGGTATTCATATCAGGATGGAGTATGGTTCTCCTGGGATAATGGGATGAATTCAGGAGGTATCGGAACAAATAGTCCAGCCCAATTTGAAGTAGCAGCCAGATTTGAACCGGAAGATCTGCTTCCGTATGATGGGCAATTACTCAAATATATCTCTTTTGTACCAAGGCAAATAGATTGTAATTATTCCATCAGGGTATGGATCAACGGTTCAATATCAGGAGATGATTATGATCCGGGAGATCTGATTATTGAGCAGCCTGTTAATCCGGGTGACCTGGTAATGCAGAACTGGAATATAATCGAGTTAACCGAGCCAGTAATCATCAATGCTACCCAGGAGATATGGATCGGGTATCATATAGATACCCAGACAGGGTATCCGGCAGGAAGAGATGCCGGTCCGGCAGTAGTAAACAAAGGTGATCTGGTCAATCTCGATGGCTGGGAAAGTCTTTCAATGATGAATCCCAATCTCAACTATAACTGGAACATTCAAGGTTTTGCTATTGATAACCCAACAGGTAGTATGACCTCTCTACAGCCCCTCTCCAATAAAGAGAAGAGAGAAAACAGAAAGGTGGGTGTATTACAAGATCAAGATGCTTTTATCCCGGTACCTTTTCTTGACTTTTTAAGATATCTTACAGGTTACAAAGTGTATCGTAATGGTACTGAAATTGCCACTATCAGCAATCCGGAGGAGAATTCATATATAGATTTTCTTACAAATAACGGAGTTTATTATTATTACGTAACAGCACTCTATGGGGAACATGAATCTCCGCAATCCAATATCCAGACGGTTGTTTTTACATCTGTTGATGATGAGCTAACTACTCAACCCCAAACTCTTTTAAAACAGAATTATCCCAATCCTTTCAATCCGACAACCCGGATAGATTTTACTCTGGCGGATGATACCTCTGTAACTCTGGACATATATGACATCAAGGGTCGACATATCTTAACCCTAATAGAAAAAGAATTACCAACAGGAGAGCATTATATTTTCTGGAATGGTATTGATAAGATGAATAATGAAGTTCCCGCCGGGATATATTTCTATCGATTAAAAACCTGGGAAAACAGATCTACCAGAAAGATGCTCCTCTTGAAGTAGCGAGAAAAGAGATAGAGGAACATAGATAAATGACAGAACAAGGGAGAGGGCTGATTGCAATCAATTTGGCAGTTCTCCTTTTTGGAACGGCCGGATTGTTCGGTAAATTACTGACCTTTTCACCGGTGTTAATAGTTTCAGGAAGGGTAGCATTTGCTTCTTTAGCTCTGCTGATCTTTCTCCTCCTGAGGAAAGAAGATCTAAAATTAAGTAAAAATATAAGTCATAATATTTTAATGATCATTCTGGGAATTATCCTGGCAGTTCATTGGCTCACCTTCTTCCAGGCTATACAGATATCGACAGTTGCTATTGGTTTGCTGTCATTCTCGACTTTTCCTATCTTTGTTGCCTTGCTGGAGCCTTTATTGTTTAAAGAAAAATTATCGGTAAGATATATTTTCCTGGCGCTGATAACTTTTGGAGGGATCAGACTATTTATTCCCAGTCTGACGATTACCGATAATGTAGTTCAGGGTGTACTCTGGGGAACATTGTCAGGTTTGCTATTTGCATTTCTAACTATAATCAATCGTAAAATGGTAAATCATTACCGGGCGGTAAGAGTAGCTTTCTATCAGAATTTCATCGCTTTTCTTTGTCTGCTACCCTTTGTATCAAGGTACATCACTCAGGTAAGAATCTTTTATCATGTAATAATGCTGATCATCCTCGGGGTGATTTTTACTGCCCTTTCTCATACCCTCTTCATCTATGGATTAAAGAGCATCAAAGCAAGGACAGCTAGCATTATTGCCTGTCTGGAACCGGTCTATGGGATAATCCTGGCCTTGGTTATTCTGAACGAGATTCCTGATAAAAGAACTCTGGCAGGGGGATTGATTATTATTGGAGCGGTTTTTTATACCACAGTATATACAAAGCACAAAGAAAAAAAATAGAGGTTTAAATGAATCAGATAATTCATCTTAAATTGATTCTTGATTGTGAAGTTAAAAAAGCATTTAGTATGTTTACCGGCAAGCAAGAGGTTAAATCCTGGCTGGCAGTAGATGCCAATATCGAACTACGTCTTGGTGGCAAATATGAACTTTTCTGGGATCTGAAAGACAGAATGAACAATAGTACCGTTGGATGCCGGATCAATGGTTTGGAGATCGATAAATTACTCGCCTTTGAGTGGAAAGGTCCTCCGGAATATAAAGACCTGATGAATTCTGTCGATCCCTTGACCCAGGTGACAGTCTTCTTTAATCCAATATGGATGGACGGATCATCTGAGAAAAATCAGACAGAGATTCACCTTGTCCATAGTGGTTGGAGATCTACAGAGAAGTGGGAAGAATGTCGACATTGGTTCATCAAAGCCTGGGAATCTGCCTTTAAAAAGCTTAAAACAGAATGTATGGCGGATCATACAACAAGGAATAGCTGGTAGAAAAAAATTGCCTGATAAAAGGAGAATGATATTTTAACTCCAAACTCAACTAGGGAAATAACTTTATATAGGTGAGGAAGTTAAGATAAAAGGAAGGTAGTTTACATGCAATTGAGAAAAGAATTAGGGCTGTTTGAGGTCTTTTGTATAGCCACAGGTGCTATGATCAGTTCCGGTCTCTTTATCCTACCCGGATTGGCCTATGGTTATGCAGGGCCGGCAGTAGTTCTTTCCTATTTTCTGGCCGGTTTACTTGCCATGACCGGGATGCTCAGTATTGCGGAGATGGCAACCGCCATGCCCAAAGCTGGTGGAGATTACTTCTTTATAACCCGTGGTTTTGGACCGGCAGTAGGGACCATATCCGGACTGTTCAGTTGGTTTTCCCTGTCACTGAAGAGTGCCTTTGCCCTGATCGGAATGGCTGCCTTTACTGCTCTGATATTACCCGGTTATGATATCAAACTGATAGCGATATTTCTTTCTCTCCTTTTTATGCTGATCAATATTATCGGGGTCAAGGAGAGTGGCCGGTTCCAGGCCATTCTTGTCTCTCTGCTCTTGGCTTTGATGACCCTCTATATTGTGGTTGGTATTCCGAAAGTAAGCTCCGAATATTTTTTACCCTTTTCTCCCTATGGGTTTGATGGAATCTTCAGTACTGCAGGCTTTGTGTTTACTGCCTATGGTGGTTTGTTATATATCGGTTCAGTAGCTGAGGAGGTCAAGAACCCGAATAGGGTTATCCCACTGGGAATGATCATTTCTCTTCTGATAGTCAGTATTCTCTATACTCTAATGGTTTTTGTTACCGTTGGAGTTCTTCCCGGAATAGAACTGATCGGTAATCTAACTCCCATATCAGCCGGAGCAGGTGCTATCATGGGCTATTGGGGGATGATCATCATGAGTATTGCAGCTATACTGGCATTCATCTCTACAGCTAACGGTGGGTTACTCTCCGCTTCCCGCTACCCCCTCTCCCTGAGCAGGGATGGACTAATGCCTGGATTTCTTGGTAAGATCAGTTCCCGATTTCATACCCCTTATCCATCAATTATTTTGACTACTATAAGTTTGATTATCTTTCTTCTGTTAGATCTGGAGATCCTGGTTAGAGCTGTCTCAACCTCAGTAATATTAACCAACATCCTTTCCTGTTTAGCTTTGATTGTAATGCGAG
Source organism: uncultured Candidatus Cloacimonadota bacterium (assembly GCA_964610195.1). Lineage (GTDB taxonomy): Bacteria > Cloacimonadota > Cloacimonadia > Cloacimonadales > JAJBBL01 > JAHYIR01. The sequence goes on from CAZSVG010000031.1 coordinate 3,880, forward strand.
AGAGCAGATTACAAAATTATCGACCGGTATTCAGAGCCCCACTCTATCCCTATATCCAGATAATTGGGATCATTGGTTTTATTTTTCTCCTCTTTGAAATGGGATTATCTGCTATTTTAATAACCTTCCTTCTGATTTTGATCGGCTTCTTTACCTATTGGTTTTACGGCAGAGTCCGAAGTGACCGGGAGTATGCACTGCTTTATTTAATGGAACGGATAACTTCTAAGGAGATAACAAGTTATTCTCTGGAAACGGAATTGAAAGAGATTATCAGAGAGAGAGATCAGATCAGTGAAGACCATTTTGACCAGCTTATTAAAACCTGCCATGTGCTTGATATCGAAGAATATCTGCCGGTAGAACAATTTTTCCGTCTGGCTGCAGCAGAAATCCAGAAAGATCTGAAACTGACTGAAGAAGAGGTATTCAAAGCTTTGATTAAAAGAGAAAAAGAGTATACTACAGTCCTAAGCAATAATCTGGCTATTCCCCATATAGTAGTACCGGGAGAGCATACTTTTTCAATATTAGTAGCCAGAAGCAAGAAAGGTATTCGTTTTTCCGACCAACACCCGAAGATAACCACGATCTTTGTTATTGCCGGTTCCAAAGATCAGAGAACTTTTCATCTTCGGGCACTGGCTGCGATAGCCCAGATTGTTAATGATCCCCTGTTCTTCAAGAAGTGGTTTCAGGCAAATAGCAAAGATGGATTAAAGGATGCGATTTTATTAGCTAACCGGAACAGGGATAAGTTTTTTACTCAGATCAGTAATAATAAGAAGATAACCAATAGCATGTAATCAGGAGAGAAATATGGAAAATCTCGGAAAGAAGCCCAAAATCAATGTTCTGTTTGTTTTGATAGTCGCACTGTTTACCGTAATCGGATATTTTGTTGGTAGTTATCATACCGGAAAGAGTTTTCAACGAGATAGGGACCCGGTTCAGATAACCAGACTCTTTCCCGCAGAAAGGCATCTGGAAAATTTAAAGAGAATAACCGGTTGGTCAGACCCTGAAGAGAACTTGATCAATGACTTGATTTCCAAGCCAGACTTAATTCCTCATGACCCTGTTTTGGGTGGTACTATGGGATTCTATAGTGTTGATGACATCCATCTCATCAATGACAGATGGATGCTTGCCTGGTTTGAGGATGGTCATATCGGGGGGTATGTTCTTCTGGAATTTAAAATCAAAGAAGATAATGAAATAGCCTGGCAGGTTCTGGGATCTTATCTGGAATAATCGAACAGCTTATTAATAAACAGGATTCATTCTGTGATTTCAACAACCTCACTCTTTTGGGGATAGAGGTTAAAGACGACAATTTCATTTCGGGAAAATAGTCTCATTGGTGGTCCCCAGGTATTAACCCCTGAAGTTGTATAGATGATCCTTCCCCTTTCTTCGTAGTAACCGTATGAATAGGGGAAACGCAAGCCAACCAGAAAACGGAGAGGAGGTATCTGACCCCGGTGAGTATGTCCAGCCAGGATCAGATCAGCACCCTGATCTATTGCTTCCTTATGATATAGTGGCTGATGAGAGACGAAGACTATATATGGTTCCCTTTCGATTCCCTGCATAGCTTGTTCAACATCGGGAGGGTTTAGTGTCGAGGTTCTGTCTGTAACTCCAACCAGAACAAGATCTTCAGTAATTACTCTGTTCTCATTGAGCAGGTTGTAGATCCCGGCTTCAGCAGTAAATTTCAGATAGGAATTGATGTTACTGTAGTAATCGTGATTACCAGGAACTGAAAAGGTTCCATATCTTGATTGGAGAGCCTGGAATTTGGGTATAAAATGGTTGATTTTTTGATATTTATCATCGATCAAATCTCCAGCGATTATTATCAGATCAGGTTGTAATTGATTAATCCGGTTTATAACTTTTTCTATACGAGTTCTATTGGTGTTACTGAGCAGATGAAACTCCGAAATAAGCACAATTTTGATCCGTTCCGCTTCCGGGGATATTTTATTACTATAGATATCATACTCCAAAACTTCAGGGAGAGTAAGATTGTTGAATAGTGCAACAAAGGATAAAACAACGATGAAGGTCAGAGAGGCAATAGTAGTGTAACGAAACATCTTCCTGATAAGTACAAAGATAAGTAAATTGAAAACCATAATAGAAAAAGAAATAGCCAGAACACCCAACCAGATATTTCCGATAGTGGATAACCAGTTAATATCCCAAAAACGTCTGAAAACCTCTCCCCAGAGAAAGAGCATATTCAGAATGAGCAGGATTAAAAGAAGAAGAAGCCGACTCTTGCGTTGCAGAGAAAATGCCTTACTGATTGGAAAGTAGAGAGTCCAGTTGAGAATAATGAGGGAGACTATTATTCCACTTAAAAATAAGATAATAGAGAAATTCATTACCTTTCTTTGATAACCTGCTCAAAGATACCGGTTAATTCTTTTACCTGCCCTGGAGCCGATAGAGGACTGATATCGGTTCTGTTCTTAACACTTTTTCCCTTATTCCATGAAGTGTAAAGTTCGGATAGGGTTTGCACGAATCCTTCCCCATCATCATAATCAACCATCTTTCCGGCTTTATATTGATGCAAAATCTCTGCTGCTTCACCATCTGTCGGACCTATTCCCAGGATAAAGGTTTTTGATCCGATGTATTCGAATAATTTGGAGGTTAATATCCCTTTGTTATCGGGGCATTTATTGATCAAAAGAATCAAGATATCGGCATTATACATTTCACTAATAGCCTTTAGATGAGTAATATATCCAATGTTTCTGATATGCAGATAGGGGTAATCCCGGTCAATTTTTTCCATCCCTGCCAGTGTCCCGATAAAACTGAACTCGATATTCCCCATTTTTCTCTCTTTGCTGGAAAGATTAAGCCACTGGAGAACTTTATTTATATCCTGACCTTCGGTCAGTTTGCCGATGTATTTGATACGAAAGAAAGAAGAGGGTACTTTCTCAATATTGAAGAAGTCTTCCGGATCAAACCCGTTAGTCAAGATCTGTTTTTTACCTTCCGGCAGGGAGTTGGCGATAGCCTGTGAGATAATTATATTCAGATCAGCTTTCTCGATCACTGACTTCTCTAACTTACGGTTCATATTTAAGATAATCCTGTTTTGAGGTAATCCCTGAAGGTAATATATAGCTGTCCAGGGATCTCGAAAATCGGTTATCCATGTTATAGGAAAACGCTTTTTTAATTCCATTCCGATAAGATGGGTGGAATGAGGTGGTCCTGTAGTCACAACCAGGTCATATTTCTTCTTCCTGAGTTCTTCCAGAGCAGCTTTATAGCCAATTTTATTCCACACTACCCGGCTGTCGGGAACGATCATGTTGATCCGCAACCAATAGAGCATCTTCCTGGTTATGGGGTCTTCCTTCTTTGTCCTGAGAGTCCCGTAAGGATAATTACCCTCTTTATCAGACTTCATAATCTGCGTTAATTTATGTAAAACAGGAGTTTGAGTTCTGATAACCTTAACCTCATCCGGGATCTTTTTACAGAGTGATGAGTCGTAAATAGGATAATCACCTTCCGAGGTGGTAATAACTGTTGTTTCCCAATCAAAATCCGCTAAATAGCGAATGAATCTTAACCAACGCTGAACGCTGGCACCGCCACAGGGTGGGAAATAATAGGAGATAAGTAGTATTTTTTTCATGAGTTATCCACCATCAGGGGGACCAACTTTTCCCAGGAATAGTTGGTCCGATATTCGTGAATATTCTGTTTAATAGTACTTGTGTCGAGGGTGAAAAAATGTTCAATCGCATTTGCCAGGTCCTCTTCAGATAGAGATTTAGCTACTACACCCGTCTTTTCCGGAAGAATCATATCAGGCAGGCTGCCAACAGGGGAAACCACCACCCCAAGATCCATAACATATGCTGTTTGCAAAACTCCACTCTGAGTTGCCTGTCTGTATGGTAAGACAAGAACATCAGCCGCTTTAAAATAGAGTTCTACATCAGTAGACCCGATATACTCATCTATCAGCATAATATCTTTTCCTTCTCCTGTTTGTTCTATTAACTCCTTGTAAAATTTCCTGTTACCGTATATTTCACCAACTATGAGAAGTGCTGCTTCAGGTATCTTCTTTTTTAGGAGCGGGAAGCTTTTAATCAGGAGGTCAACCCCTTTATAGGGTTTGATATAACCAAAAAAGAGAATTATCCTCTTTTCCTGAAGTCCGAGAGTCTCTTTGGCTTTCTCTTTCGTATATAGGTGATGATTATGAAATTCATAAAGAGGATGAAAACCTTTAATAACTCTGGTTGCAGATTTTCCAACAAGATTTAGAGCGTCTTGATAGACAGTTTCTGAAAGAGTTAAAATCAGATCGGAAGCTTTAAGTAATTTACCAGCAAACAGTTTACCAAAGGCCCAATGTTCGTGAAATTCGATATTATGAGCAAGGATCATCGTTCTGATTTTTCTCTTTTTGAGCCGTTTGATCAGATATTGATAAGCAGGGATAAAAAAGGGGAGGAAAAAACTAAAGCAGACAAGATTGGGTTTAAATGACCAGATCTTCTGCAGGGTTTTTTTAAAGGTAAAGG
>CAZSVG010000032.1:0-8313 GCA_964610195.1 uncultured Candidatus Cloacimonadota bacterium
GATCCTCATAGTGCCACTGCAACAAAATCGGTAACTGATCAACATAGCCCCGGTAGAAGTTTTCATTATCCTCATAATAGCGAATGGCAAAATAGAAAATACCTCGAGCAATATTTCCCTTGAATTCATCAGCTACATCGAAAGCGGTGTCAAGAGCTGCATTAGTTCCGGTATAAGATAAATAGCTACCCGAACCCCAGATTGAGTATATATTCGTTATAAAATCAAATGGGTGATTCAGACGGGCTGTATTGACATCAAATCTTGCAGGGTGCAAAGTATGCAGGTCACTAATAGCATATACCGTATCAGCAGGAGTTAGATCAGCATTATACCAACTTCTCGGATATGTATGTTCAGCACTGAATTCTGGTGGTGTGGAGAGACTTCCATACGGATGATCAACCCATTGTCCCGTATAGATGCAACGTACTTGATCATCTATATTGTCGATATAACCATGCATATAAAAGCGGGCTGCATCATAAGAATAGTTTATATGCGAGGCAGAGGTTAGCGTTTGTAAACCCATCCAGAGTTCCATGCCTGAAAGTCCCTCTACGGAAGAATAATAATCTGTCGTTTCAGACCACTCTCCGATCAGAGATTCCATTAATGTGTTATCCAGGGCTCTGACCTCCAAACGTCGGATGATCGTCTCATCTTGAACAACAAGAGAAAATTCTCCGGTTAGCAGATCAGTGGAAGTGGCCGAGATCAAATCTCCACCAACCTCTTCATCGAAACCGAGAACAATATATTTGAGATCATAGTCGTAACGGGCAGGTGTCAAAGGTATGGCCAGTTCAATATAGAATGGCTCGGTAATAGCGGTAGCTGCCGGAAGGGCAGTAGTCTGATAGTTGCTGCTATAAGCTGGGCCGAGCCGATCACGATATGATGCGGCTGTACTGCTATTTCCTCCCCTTTGGAACGGGATCCACCATACCGATTCAGTTGTCGGTGTTCCGGGGATTTGCGGGCCATTGGCATAGGTTGTAGAGGTTACATATTCCGTTCCGTTCCAGCAGTTGTATTGGGTAGATCCTGAATATAAACGGTATCGGGCATCATCGGTCGGATAGTTCATGACTTTCATCAAGACAGCACTTTGGGAAGTAGTTTCAGAAATATCTATTTGCAACGGTCTTTGCAGAACGATAGCAGAAGGTACTCCGCTGATGACAATCGGATCACTGGTTACCCCGGTTAATCCGGTACTATTGGCGGCAATTACATATTCGCCGGCCTCATCAAACTGAATGTCGCTAAAGGTAGCTATACCAGCAACGGCATTCTGATTAAGAGTTCCTGAGATGCTTCCGGGACCACTGATCTGACTGATCGTCACTTCACCGGTAAAGGCGGGGTCAGGAGAGTTATCAGATCTTCTTGCTTCGACTGTAAATGTGCTGAGATTAACTGCAGGGATTCCGGTCGAAGGTAGATCAACAAACATCAGATGATCTGCTGGTGCAAGAACATCAAAAGGATCACTGGTTCCTGGCAGTAATGTTTCGCCACTTATCACAGTTACTGTTAAACTAACAGCAGTTTCTACGGTATCATAGATCACCCCATCAATAGTCACCTCATATTCATTGGTGAGGATTGTTCCGGTTAGGATTCCGCTCAATTCCCCGGTTCCGGTTGCCAAAGCAAGAATAACATCAGTTTCTGTCAAAACAGCAGCTGGAAAGCCCATATTATCATGAGACTGAACTGTTACGGCAAAGGGGTAGTTAACTGTCGGCGAAGCAGGATTAATATTGGTGATGGCTAACACTTCAGCTTCACCTAAAACAGTCTCTTCAAAATCGTTCCAGTCTCGGGCGGTCAGGTAATCACCATCAGTTCGGGAATTAGGTAGCCCGACAATATTCTGTGGTAGTTCAGGTATAACATCTCCAATGTAGTCAACATCAAAGAAGGTAGTTCTAAAGCTTGCGGTAGCTGTCCCATCGTTGATCGGATAGGTTTGACCAGTACCAAAGATAGTGACCCCATCAGCAGTTGTGAAGGTAGCATATTCAACTCTGACCAGTCTGGATTGATAATCCATGAAGTTAGTGTTCAATTGATCAAGAGTGATATCGAGCGGAACAACAGTATTATTTATGGATGATGGAGAACCGGGATCGATAACAGGGACAATCTGATACATATTACCGTAAAAACCGAGTGTTCCGATCAGATCGGTGATCCCATCATAAATCTCATATACGGTAGTAATTATGCCATTATCATCATCAATCAGAATACCGGCTGTGTTGTCCTGGATGAATTTATTGTTTCTAAAAGTCTGCTGGAATGTTAGAACAGCTTCACCGGTCAATTTGTATAAACTACCAATGGTACCGGAACGTAACTCTGTAATGGTGGAGACTTCTATCGGGAAGGTATACGTAGTGGTAGCGATAACACTCGGTAGGTAACCGGGAGCGTAAGCTCTTGCTTTGATAGTAGTAGTAACACCGACCTCGATGGGAGTAGAGAATTCCAATGACCCTTCATCAGGATCCTGACCATCCAGTGTATAATAAATAGTAGCGTTCGGGGTAGCTGTGGAGATTGTAATAAATTGAGTCTCCAGATAGTTACCACCGGGAGGATTGAAAGATGGTGTGGAAACGATATCCTGTTCTGTGAAATCGGTTATCAGAATATCATCGATGTTCAGTCTATTGTTAGATGTACCGGTTTCAGTAGCCCTCTTAATACGTACTCTAATATTTCCATCAACATTTACTACCTCCGCGAATTGCTGAACGATATCAGAAGCAGGAGCGGTAAAGGGTTGCCCGATCTGGATCCAATCAACGCCGTCATTGGTGCTATACTCTACTTTCCAATCGACCTGTGGATCAGTTCCGTATCTTCGATATTCGAAAGCTATCATTCCAATCCCGTTTGCTTTATTTTCCAACATGGTCATCGACGATATACCGTATCCGCGCATTCTGGCAGATCTGAGTCCATTCTTCCAATCAGCATCAGAAGTTCCTATAAGGGCTTCGGTCATATCCCAATTGAGGCCACTCAAGTTTACTGTTCCGGAAGCATAAGCAGTTTTAGTTTCTCCTAGACCTTCAAAATCAACGAGGTAATCGGAAAGTACTTCTTCAATTACACTACCATTAACGGTAACAGTCTGAATATCACCACCACCACTATTGGTGATCAGTTCATTAATATAATCTCCAGTGAATAGATTAGCTTTTAATCTGACAAAGATTGGGGTGGCAGAAAGCTCACTATTTGTGTATGCGACTTCAATATAATCAGCGAAGAGAATATCATCCAGGGATACTTCATAAAAGTCATTTCCGGTAACTGTAATGTTGCCAGCGGCCGGATCAAGATTCAGACCGGATAATTGATAACTCTGGGACTCGGATGGACCTTGACCTTCTAAATAGGAAAAGTCAGATAAAGTGCTGGGTATAACAGTAAGAAGAGGATTTAGTAATTCAATAATGCTTATATTATCAACCTGCCAGGATACATACATGCCAACATTATAATGATATTTAAAGGCCAGATAGACCGGATTAGCTATGATACCTGAAAGATCGATATTACCCGATGAGGTCCAGACCTGTTCTGCAGCCGGCATGTTAAATGTTAAAGGTGTCCAGGTTGAGCCTGAAGGGTCACCTATCCCTAAATAATCTGTCGAATATAGGAGTTGGAAATAGTTATCTACGTCATCTGCTCCGTACCTTCGCCAGGTTTCAAAGGTTAAGATGACATCTTCACCGGTTAAATTTAGTCCGGGAAGGATCAACCAATCCTCTTCCAGGTCGCCGGAATTGAAACCGTTCATGTAGGCATACTGTCCACTGCTGCTCCATAACCAATATTTTGAAGGACCGGAAACACTATAAGTATAAATATCACCCAATCCGGTTGCGAAATCCTCTGTATATGGCAGGGTTGTGATAGCTGGTTCCGGAATAGTATAAGTAGCTGAGCTCACCGGACTATCATCAAAGTCCAATGCAGTTGCATAAGCCCAGAGAGTAGTTGTTTCAGTGATGTTGATGGGAAGGGTATAAACGCTCCATGGACCGGTATTGCTCGTAGTGCTGAAATAGATCGTGGCATCATCAGTATCACAGAGGATCTCGACATTAATGTCAGGATAATACTCTCCGGGTGAGGGGTCGAATGTTGGTGTTGCTACTACTGGAGTGTCTCCAAAGTCAGTAACCAGTATATTATCGATGTTTAATCGTCGCTGATTTGTTCCTGATAAATCTGTTATAAAACGGATTCTGATGTTTCCTTCAACGTTAATAGTTGAAGTATAAAGCGTTAACTCATCCGGAAAGGTAGAAATTGTGCCGATATCAATCCAGTCTACTCCCTGATTTGTACTGTATTGAACAGTAAGATTGGGTTGATCGGTTTCTGTACCGTATCTGGCATAATAAAAAGAAATGTTTCCGATACCGTTTGTTTTGTCTTGAAGCATGACCATCTCTCCAGGAACTTCGCCATTTCTTCTCATCCTGGCCGATCTGGCATCAAATTTGTTATCTCCAGCCAATGTTCCGATCAATGCCTCAGTCATCTCCCAATTAAGACCACTAAGTAGTACTTCGCCAGTAGCGTATGAAGTCTTATTACCGGAAGTAGCGGTCTCAAAATCAATAAAATAGTCAGCAAATAATAATCCCGCTGATAGCAATAAAAATGCTGCAATTATAATCCAAATCCTTTTCATGTTAAACCTCCAAATTATTAGTTATAGTTATTGTTGATTTCATAAATAATTTGCTCTTTGGGCAATGATAGTATGATGGTGAGATATCTGTTTCAATTAAATACAGAGTCAGAAATATATTAGGGCATTCTAAAGCGTAAAATCCCCCTTCACTTTTTTTCAAGCATTTCATAACGATATATCTCCCAACTAAATATACAATCTTTACTGTATCCATAATATACTTCTATTTTACTGTCAAGCTTTATTTCGATGGCTGAAATAGATTTCCTAGAGACAAATTATAAGGATAATACTATATCGTACAAGTCAATCAGCTTCTCTGATAGAACTGAAAATGATCATTCAGAGATAGAAGACTTATAGTCTCTCTGTCGGAAGGATGGGACTCGGATAGGGCCGACTCCCATTCTCCCAAAAGGTAAATAGAATTCAGTTATCAATAAATATTCAAATGATAGGCTATTTCAAAAGGAGAGCTTTTCTGGACTCTTTATATGAACCTGCTTGAATTTGATAGAAATAGATACCTGAACTGACCGGACGATTATTATTATTTAAACCATACCATTGAATATTGTGTCTTCCAGCCGGTAAAATCTCTTCGATGAGTGTTTTAACCAGTTCACCTTTGATATTATAAATCTTCAAGCTGACTCTCTCCTGAGTAGGGATCGAGAAAGAGATATTTGTCATAGGGTTGAAAGGATTGGGGTAGTTTTGAGCGAGAGAGTAGGTTATCGTTTGAACAGGAGGTTCATCGGCATCATAATATGTGTCGTCAGTGCTAACCGTGTTCGATTTACTACTTGAACCGAGAGCATATTCGGCAACTACATAATATCGATAGGAACTTTGAGATAAAGGAAGAACATCAGTAAAGGTATGTTCCATAGTATTGGCAAGCCAGTAGAAATTCCCGCTATCCTGTTGTCTATAGATAGAAAAGTGGGCCAATTGATCCCTTTTATTTGATCTCGTATCCGGGGACCGGTTGTCGGGTAAGGGATCATATACCCAGCTGAGATCAACAGTTATCTGATCTTCATGGAGAGTATATCTCAGATTTTCCGGCGGAGTAAGATAGGAGAGGGTAAAGTTAACATTTGTTATCACTTCCAGTTCATCCAAATCCACTTCATAGGGAGTATTCGGGAGATGGTAGGGGAGTTCAGCCGAGATAGTATAGGAACCTGCCGGGAGGACCAGAGTGTAATTTCCGTTAATATCCGGGCGGACAGAATAATCTCCAGCCCTGATGATTGGCTGATCTGCGCTTACCGGGCTCTGGATCAATTCTATCGTTCCGGAAATTGAGCAATATAAGGGGTTGGTGCCGTGAAGATAAAAATCATCGATAAACCATCCGGGGGCATTAACCCAGGGACCGGAACCGAAGTGATAACGAAAACGGGCAAGTTGCCCGAAGTATTGACCGAGGAGAAAATCTGCCTGCTGCCAGTTATTATTAGTGCCGGAATAGGCTGGTTGATTGGGAATACCGGCATTTCCAGAGTTGGTAGCTTCGAGGGGATATCCGCCTTGAGGATGGATTATCTGCCAGGTTGTTCCGTTATCGGTTGAGATTTTAAGATTTCCGCCATCCCAATACTGTTCGATGTTGTATTTATGAGAGAAGGAGAGAATTGAGGCGGGAGTTATCAGAAAACCGGGGGTATCGAGAGTCCAGTTAGCTCCGTCGGCATAGTTGCCGGCCAGGACTGTTGCCCAGCAATTATCTCCCGAGGAGGATCCGGAAGTCGGTTCTCCCCATTGCCAGCCGTTATTATCGTTACTGATAAATCCTCCGTCATAGCTTTCCAGGTCGAAAAAAATATCTTCCGGGGAAACTCCCAAAAGGATCTCTTTTTGGAAGCCCATAATATTGTCTCCGGCGATGTTCAGGGTCAGGTCAATGATCTCCTGAAGGGGACAATCTTCAGAAATAGTAATGCTGATCGCTTTTTGCAGATTACTCAGGAATGGAATATCTCCCGGATCAACCTGGGGAGTGTTGATGGTCAGGTAGGGACTGGATGATGAAACATTAACCCGGGTATTCAAAACTGTCGTCATGGTCGGATTGGAAAAGTTCAGGACCAGATTAACATGCTCTCCCGGGTCAATTATCCCGTTTCCATTACCGGCAAGCTCTTCGATCAGATAAGATGTTAATTGTAATTCCGGACGACTGACTGTCAGATGAAAGGGGAAGCTGGTCTCGATATTATCGGCAGTCAGATGGATCGTAAAATTGGCGACATGACCGTTTTGCGTGGAGGCCGAGACATTGAATTCATAAAACTGCCGGTTAACTTCATCTGCACCGGACAGAATATCATAATAGGGTGATGAATCAGCCAACATGAAGATATAGGGGCTATCGGTTGAAATAGTGCCGTTAACATTAGTTGCTGCAGCATGACCGATATTTCTGATATAGATGCCGAGTTTGATGTTCTCACCGGCATCGATATAACCACTGTCACTCTCATCGAACACCACCACATTCTGCCTGACCAGGAAAGGTTCTCCAAAGTTCTCCGGACCGACAATCAGAATAGCTTTGTTGTGGGTTAAAGGGGCAGCGGCAGGGGGGTATTGATTGGCAAATGTATAGGTCAGGCCCCGGTTGCCGGTATGATCGCCGATCCCGACGGTGCAATAATTTCCCCAGTTTCCCGAAGGGTAGCCGGTGGAGTTATTCACATTATTAAAAGCTTTATATTGGATCTTGATAAATCCGTCGTCGATCGTCGGTTCATCATCAGCATTCCAGAGAATGATCTGAAAGGTCTCTTCAGCAGAACCGATGATGTTGAGGGCGTTTTGCCACTGGACTATAAACCTTTCGTTCTCCTGATCATACCAGGTATAAACCCCACCCTGAGCAAGACTGAGATTATCCCAGAAAGCCGCGATGATCGGATTCGGTCCCATTGGTCCGGGGAGGATCCAGTTGCGATAGGTTCCCTGTTCAGTAACTCCAAAGCTGATCCAGCCATTGGCAGAGATGGTCACGGTGTCGTAACTCTTGCCATAGAAACGGAAGGTAAACGGTAGATCCATGTAAACTATCTGTTGAACATTATTATAATCAGATTGCAAACCGGTATTGATCCCGGAACCACCCAATTGAGGAGCGATCTCAATCCATTCATAAGCGGGAGAGTATTCATAATTGGTATCTTCCATCCCGTAGATATAATAACCATAATCGCAAGGACCGAGAGGATCGGTAACAGTTACCAGACCGACCGGTAAAGTGATCGTCTCTATTGCTTCGTATCCGTGATGATTATATAAATAGATTTCCAGAGGGACCGTCATCCCGGTGATCAAAGATTCAAAGGCGGTGATGGTAAAGGAATTTGTTGGAGATGAAAGGACTGATTCCCCGACAGCAATGTTTCCAAAGTAAGCTACAGAATCAGAGATATCCAAAAGGGGATTGGTAGTCCGCAGGATCCCATAAACCTCGGCAATATTGAGTTGTCCCTGATTTTGGACAACCATCCTCAGTTGAGAGGTCTGACCGGGATCTATATAATCATTACTATCTCCCACCAGGAGAGAAAGCGGCT
>CAZSVG010000033.1:0-8175 GCA_964610195.1 uncultured Candidatus Cloacimonadota bacterium
ATAATCCGATCATTGACCTCAATTGCAAATTGTCCCTCGCTGTTATCATTTAAAAGATATCTGCTAAAGCCCTCCACTACATTTGGTCCGATAACCTGAAACTCAAGAGGAATAGAGGGATTGGCTGAAAAGTAAGGATTTTCACTATCTTCTGAATGAAGAATATACCGAGCAGCATATTTGGCAGGGATAAATGAAGTTCTCACAGTGGGGACAGTCCATACATCTTCTTCCCGGAAAATCTTGAAGTATGCTAGACGATTGGGGGTCGAAATACTGACCTGATGTTTACCCGGACCAAGATTAAGATAGATATCTTCCATAACAAAGAATTCACCACTCTCTGCACTATAGCTGACAGTAAAACTACGAAAGGCATTGTTTATCCTGACCTGATAGGTTAAATTATCAATTTCATCCCTTACTGCTGCTTTGATCATGATCCGACCACCCTCTGTTTGCAGTACCAGTTCCCGATTTGGCTCAGAGCGGTAGAAAAACCAACGATTACCGTCTATTTCAACTATCCTACGGGTTCCATGTTCTAAAAAATCAATGATCTGCCATTGAGCTTCTATGAATGAAAAAAGAGAAGTGACTAGCACTAAAGAAAATAGACAGAGAAAGATAAGATGTTTAAGACTCTTGGGGAGGAGGTTTGTAAAAATCATAATAACTCCTGATCAGGGTCAATAATATTAGTTGTAAAGTGCCTGTCATATCGGTCGAAAATGATCACCACGATCAGGCATATTAAGAGAATTGCAAGGCAAATAATGGCTACAGTGACATTGTTTACCTCTGAAATAAAAACATTTCCTGAACCTATTTCCGGTAGGGGGATCGGGTTTTTCTGTAATCCGTAACGTTCGGCAACAGCCTGAGGTTTGAAGATATGAATGATCGGGATATTTCTTTTGGCAAAGAGCATAATCACCCCTTCTGATGAAAAATTTCTATCAGCGATACGATAATTAATACCGTCTCTGATCAGGGAAGCATTAACGGAAGCTCCTACATTTGCCAGACCCCCACCAATATTGACAAATAATCGATATCGTATGCGTTCCGGCAGTTGATCATCATATATCTCCATTCTTTTACTGATGTTACCTTCCAGATCACTCCTGTGGATCAAGATCAAGTTATGATGTTCGATGTTTTCTATTATCAGGTTCCTGCCGGTAATTGGTAATCCTCGTCCAATATCAGTACCACCTCCAATAGAAGCAGCTACGGAAGTGAAATTAATTAATCCTTTTTCCTTCAAAACGCTTTCCATGTCCAACCAGGTAAAATTTTCCCTATTGGCTCCGAACATAGAAGAACCAACCGAAGTAATCACCACCGGATTGAGTTGCAGAGTATGCATGGCAGAAAAGAGAGCCAGATTTAGTCCCGGATTAGCTCCGGTCATGCCAACAGCAATGTAATCACCAGGTCTGACCCGAGCCGAAATTAACATATCGACAAAGACAGCTGCATAGTTGGGATTCAAACCGGTAAGCTTATCGGACAGAACACCTCTACTGGTGGTTATAGCCGAACCACTTAGACCAATAAGTCCTGTTTGATTGGGGTCATTTGTTGGATCAATAATAAAACCACGGGCATCGAATTCCTGACGTAAAACTTTCATGCAGGCTTTCATGTGGTTGGCGGCTTCAATTTTCTGCTCATAACCTTCAGACTGGATCTCACTATGACTGTTTTGGGCTATATAGAAAAGGACAATACTGATCAGAGCTAAAGCGGCTAAGGACCAAATCGATTTTAGCGATGGTTTATACATCGAACATTACCTCCCCACCGGAGATAACAATCAGAATTAACCTGACCAGAACAGCGGCAATAATCATTGTAAAAATGGTGCGTAAGATGCCCTGGCGCTCCATCCAATTGGCAATTAAACCAGGGATAATATATCCTATTGATTGCATCTTCAGATCGTAAATCGTTACATTGGCAAAAATGATGTTGCGAGATGCCCAACCTAAAATAAAACCGATCAGAATAGAAAGGACCATTCTTCTTTTCCCGTATAATAAAGAAAAGCTGGAAATTATTTTAATGAATATTAATGTTGCCAAACTTACAATAATTGTCCCTACTATAAGGGTTGGACGATGAAGATACATTGCTATGTAACCGGGAACTACAATACCACCGGCAGATGCGCCAAGTAATTCACTGAAGAGAAGGCTGAGGATAACCCCTAAACCGACAGCTGCTTCAACCACTTATATTCCTCCTTTTGATTTCTTACGAAAATAATTTACTATCTGTGCTCCATACTTCTTCGTTCCAGCAATATTGCCAATTCCGATAATGTGAGACTCTTTTGTTGTCAATGAGAAAACTCTATCATAGATAAGAGATGGATCAATCTCTCCCAAGACCACTAATTTACCTTTGGGGATCCTGCCATCAAGTGCGTAATGTTCCAACTGGTCACAACGTTCACCTGTCAGAATAAAGTAATCATAATTTTCTTTACAGAAGGTATCAATTAACTGATGTGAACGGGCAAATCTGTCTGCTCTGGTATTGAGAATGATCATCTTTTCCTGATCTTCCAGAACTCCTGTTATCTTGCTCCAGATGAAGAGACTCGATTCCGGATCATTGGCTGCAAAAACATTGTAGAATACCAGTCTCTTTCCATTATTATTGATCGTATATTTTTTCAACGCTCCCGGATCAGGATTAGACTCTTGCATCCCTTTCAGAGCTACAGATCTATCTACTCCGAAATGCTCACAAACTGCCAGAGCAAGAGAGAGATTGTCAGCATGCTCTATATAACTGAATGGTGTTAATTCTTCCTGAGTGATCTTTTCCGGATTGATACGTCTGATCTTGGTTCCTCTTTTATGGGCGACATTACTGAGAACGGGGAACTGCTTATCTTCTGAAGTGAAACATATCCCATTTCTGGGGATGGTGTTACAGAGTGATTTGGCTATACTCTGGATTGTTGTACCCATCAAATCAAGATGATCCAGACGGACATTGGTTATTACCGATACTGTTGATTTTACGAATTTCCGCTCGGTTATCCACTGAAATATAGGATTTACAGCCATACATTCTACCACTATTGCCTGTGGTTTCAGGGAGGCAGCATATCGAAAAACATATTTCTGTTCGATTATATTGGCTGCAAATAGTCTGATAATTGATGATTCCCGACCATCAGGTAAAACCAATCTGGGAATGGTCCCCGTGGTTTTAGCTAATGTTCTGATCCCTCCAGCTCTTAATCCGGCAGCAATTAGCCTGGTAACGCTCGATTTACCCCTGGTTCCATTAACATGAATCCTGATGGGAATGGACTTTACATTACCGGAATGCCGAAAATACTCAAAGATCAGATTAATTATCAGTATCAGCGTAGCAACGATCAATACCGTCATAATACATTACATATCCTTTCTATTTTTACTCTTTAAATCAAATAATTACTCTTGAGAAAGTGGAACAGATTTAACCACTTAATATTTAATGCAAGTTCTATGCCAGAGTATTAAAATAATTGCGACAACAAAACTGAATACGGATAGTTAAGTCAAGGTCGATTTTATGTTTCAAGAAGATCGTTCTTACCTCAGGATATTGAAGCTATCGGTGTTGAAAAATTGAGCCTCAAAGGAGTTAACTAGCGTAGAAAGGAGAAGATCATGGGGTTATAAACTCTTCATTCAGGGTGATATTTGTATAGAGAGACATCATAGCCAGATCGATACGATAATACCTGTCAAGAGCAAATCTGACCTCTGCAAAATCGAAATCTGCAGAGTCTTGCTGAAGAGCGACTAAAAATCCATGTAGTTCTATATAATTGTTAACTTTTTTTACTTGTTCTATACTGAAATAGACAGTTCTTTTTTCCCAATAATGAGAGAGCATCAATATCAGGTCTGTATAGGAAGTAAATTCGGATATCCATCTTTCCGGATCTCTCAAAACCAGGATAGTCGGAACATCAGCAGGAATAAGCAGAAAGTTGAGTAATTTAGTCCCCATGACCCGATGCATGGTGATTAATTGACTCAGATAAGGGGTAATTATCTCTATCTCTTCATCATTCAACTCTGATAGTTTTATCCGATCACCGGTAGAGAGTTCCAATGTCTTGTTTTGATCAATTTGAGATTCTTCCCAGGCTTCAAAACCTATCCCATCCCGAAAGGTTTTCTTTAATAGTCTAATGTCTGCCAGCAAATGGTCATTAAAAGGGGTAGTCTTGAGCTCAAAAGAATTTGCTGATTGTATCAACCGGTGGTGAGGAAATTCTGCTGTGAGGAATTGAGTAGGATTATTTATCTTATTATATAACATCTCCCTACCCCAGATATGTTCACGATAAGTATCTACATAATCCCTGAGAGGTAGGTTGCGATCAGGTATCTTGGAAACAAAACGGAAGGTACTTGTAGAATATCGTTGGCCGGAAGGGGAGGGTGTTGAATAATAATAGTGGGATTGAGAGGTTTCATAATTTCCTGCCCCCCTTTCCCCTTTCAATCTTTCAATGTCAGCAGAGTAATTCTCTCTGCGGTTTAAAGCAGGTAAAAGATTGGCCAGATTCGCTTCAGAGGGTAACAGAATCTCAAATTCATCACCGGATAACATTTTTAGTCTGTATTTGAAGTGAGAACTATCAATCACGGAAAATTGAATTTCATCCGGATAAAACCGATCTTCACTAAAAGCGAGATGGAGTGTATCTGCAGGTGTCAACTCCTCTCCGTTCAAAGTAATGACGATATCAAAATAAGTTAGTAGGTCAGTTAAGAAAAAGCCCTGATCACTATTAAGACGGTATAGGATCATCTCCAGATAGCGTCGATACTCTCTCTCTTCTGCCGGATAATCGGATCTAAACATCTGTTGAGGAACAATTTCTCTCAAAGCGATAATCCTGGAATCCTGTAAATCACATTCTATAAGTAGTTTTCTGTTGAAGTCAGTATTATATGTTATTCTGATCAAGGTATGAGATATTGAGGCCGGAGAATGAGGAGAAAAACCGCTCCTTTCCATCCACGAGATATATAGCTGATGTTGGTAATCATTTACAAAATTAGCTCGCAGGGGTACAAAACCGCTCAAATTGCTGATAATAAAGAAACCGAGCAATAGTATTGATAAGAATAAGACTTTGATATACATATGCATATATTCACCACTCTTTTATTGCAGAACAGGAAAAACAGCCTTAAAAAGAGGTCAACAAAAAACTGAAATTCTTTGGATCTCGATGCAAAATTTTTATATAGCGCTTATTAAAAGAATTTTACCTTTGTCTTCTAATAAATCAGAGTCAACTGCTTGACAGATTTTTCTATTTGATTTTAAACTGCTCAAAAATGAGGTCAAAAATTGCTCAATGCATTGCCTGAAAAGGGCATTCCATAAATAGATTGACACAAAACCAACTTTTTTATATGAAGCATCAGGAGTTTATTATCATGAATATCATAAATCACCGTACCGGATGGATAGAAGTCATTTGTGGAAGTATGTTCAGCGGTAAAACTGAAGAGCTGATACGCCGGGTTAGGCGAGCTGAATATGCCAAACAGAAAGTCCAGGTTTTTAAGCCTGAGATCGACAATCGTTATGATGATAATCATATTGTATCACATAGCCGACTTATGATGCCTTCTGAGAATATCAACAAAGCAGCTGATTTATTGGATCTGGTAGATAACGAAACCCAGGTAGTGGCTGTTGATGAGGTTCATTTCTTAGATGAGGAAATAGTAGATATATGTAATAAACTTGCTGACAGCGGGAAAAGAGTCATTGTAGCCGGGTTGGATCAAGATTATATGGGAAGACCCTTTAATTCGATGCCGAACTTGCTCGCAATAGCCGAATATATTACCAAGACGATGGCCATCTGTATGAAGTGTGGTAATCCGGCTAACAGAACCGAGAGATTGATCAATAATGACGAGAAGGTAATTGTTGGAGCATCGGATATCTATGAAGCCCGGTGTCGCAACTGTCACAGGAGTGGGAAATGATGATCGGACAACTGCTATTAAGATTAACAGATATCTATATACTTATTCTCATCATCAGGGCTATTCTTTCCTGGTTTTCTCCCGATCCCGACAGCAGTATCCATCGAATCTTAGTGACTTTAACAGAACCTGTATTGGCTCCAATCCGCAGGATAATACCGCTTCCCGGGATAGATATATCTCCGGTTATTGCTATTTTGTTGATTCAGATTGTTGTCCGAGCGATAATAAGAGCGTTATTCCTTGCTTATTAAAAAAGGGGTTGATGATGTCAAAAGAGAATGAGATAAGTTCAGCAGAGATTCTTCACAGAAATTTTTCAACTTCTATGTTTGGTTATAAGAAGGTAGAAGTTGAATCATTTCTGGAAAAGATTGCCATCTACATCGAAGAATTGGAAAAGAAGTTAGCCCAGTATTCCAGGACAAAACCTCTCGTTAAGAAAGAGGAAAAGGTAGAAGAAGAGCAAAAGGATCGGGAAGACCTGATCAGTAAAACCCTGCTTATTGCCGAAAAAACAAGAGAAGATCTGATCAAAAATGCCCAGAAGGAAGCTGAGAATATTGTTAAAGAGGCAGACCTGAAAGGAAAGAAAATGCTGGCGGAGGCAAAGAATCTGGTCAGTGTGCTGGAACATCAGATTTATAATCTGGAAGAGCAGAAACGGATATTCTTGTTGAAATTCAAGACCGAGATGGAGGTATTGCTGAAGAAGATCAGTGAGGATGAGTTGTTAGATAGAACGAAGCTGGAAAAGGCAAGAAAAGAAACTCCAAGTGAACCCCTGGCAACTACCCAAGATAATGTTCAACCGGATAAGAGTTCTGAAAAAGATAAAGAATGAGTTGTTTGTGAGTTATTAAAGATGAAAGGAAGAGAAATTAAGTCCAGAGTAGCAGCAGATTTTGTCAGATCCCAGATAGGTATTCAACCGGACGGTGGTCTGATATTGGGTACCGGCCTGAGTTCTCTTACTGATAACATAGAGAATGGAATAATTATTCCCTATGCTGATATTCCCGGGTTTCCGGTTTCAACAGCACCATCGCATCGTGGACAGTTAATGTTCGGTGAGTTCGGTAACAAGAAAATGCTCATCATGCAGGGGAGATTTCATTATTATGAAGGATATTCCATGGAACAAGTCACTTTCCCCATCAGGGTAATGAAGGAATTGGGCCTGGAGTTTTTAATAGTTACCAATGCAGCCGGGAGCCTTAATATTGATTTACAACCGGGGGATTTGGTCCTGTTGGAAGATCATATTAATTTCATGGGGATAAATCCCCTGATTGGTAAGCATGAAGAGTATTTCGGTGAAAGGTTTCCCAGTCTGAATGAACCTTATTCTCAATATTTACGCAAGATAGCATTATCCGTTGCCGAATCGGAGAAGATCAACCTCAAAAAAGGGGTTTATCTGGCAGTTTCCGGACCGAGCTTGGAGACTAAAAGTGAATGCCGAACCTTTGCATCCTGGGGTGCTGATCTTGTCGGGATGTCAACAGTTCCGGAAGTAATTGTAGGTGTTCAAAGCAAAATAAAAATCCTGGGTATTTCTGTAGTAACAAATATGAGCAATCTCTTTCATGGAGAGATACACCAACAAACCGATATTGAGAAAACCGCTCAACAAGCCTACGGTAAACTATCATTATTAATTGAGAAGATAATTGAAAGAATATAGATGTAATAATCAGGAGTCACAACAATGAAAGTCAAAGAACTAAACAAAACCAAACTAAAACAGTTTGAACAAATACTCGAAAATGAGAAGGAAGAAACGTTAAAGATCATCAGAGAGATAAATACCTCACAAAGAAAGGGGGTTAAGAACGACAATGGTGATTTATCTTCATATTCGACCCATCAAGCGGATCAGGGGACAGATGCAGATTCGCAGGAAAAAGAAGTTTATATGCTGGAAAATATGCAGGATAAGCTGAAGAATATTAATCAAGCACTGAAAAGGATATTTGAAAAGACATACGGTCTTTGTGAAATGTGCGGTGATTTTATTGAGGAAGGAAGGTTGAAGATCGTTCCTTTCGCCACGATGTGTATAAAATGTAAAACTGTTGAGGAAGACAAGAAGAAACGGAAAAGATGAAAAGATTCTACTATCTATGGATAACCTTTT
>CAZSVG010000034.1:0-8127 GCA_964610195.1 uncultured Candidatus Cloacimonadota bacterium
CGTCAACCCTCTTCTGAGCTTGTCGAAGGAACATAAACAGCAACATCACTCTTGACAATAACTTATGGGTTTAGTTAATGATGTTAAATCCGAGATTTAAGTGAGATTAACAGATGATCAGATATGCCGCCTATTGTGGTCTATATTGCGGAGCCTGTATGGGAATGATCCTGACTGAAAGGGAACAGGGTGATACGACAACGCTCCATCTGCCAAATGTCGATAATGATCCTCCCTGTCCCGGTTGTGATGCTCCGGAGATGAATAGCTGTGAGTTTGTGTTATGCAACAAAGCTCACGGAACCGATAGTTGTGCCTTCTGTCCTGAGTTTCCCTGTTCCATGCTCATCAGGTTTAGTGAGGAATGGGAACATCACCGGGGGGTGATAGATAATCTTCAACGGATAAGGGTATTGGGCATTGAAAAATGGATTACAGAGCAGCAGGAGTTTTGGAAATGCCGGAAATGCGGTTGCAGGACCCAGTGGTATCAGAGAATATGTACTTCCTGTCAGGAGTTCTTGATTTAAACGTTCCAGGTAGTTTCTCAGATTAATATCAAATATTTTGGGGGATTAGTTTCGAATCGGGTATGGTTTGCATATTATTGTTAGAACCAGATCAATTTTGACTGTTTACCTTTAAATCAGAAGGTGGATTATGTTAACTATTTTTAAAAAACAGTATGGTATGAATATCGTCGGGCAGGGTGGGAAGATCATTCTTTTTATGACTCCATCTCTGTTAATAGCCATTTATATACATCTCAATTCCCCTTCTGCAGCATCTTTACCAGCTGCCATCAGCTTGCTCAGACCGCTCGGTTATCTCCTTCTTCTGGGGGGTATTATTCTATGGGGAACAGCTCTAATCCAGCTTCTGATCGCCTATTCAGGAGGTAAACTGCTCACCACCGGTGCTTATGGTATCGTCCGCAATCCCATCTATGCCAGTGCCGCTTGTTTCATTCTACCCGGTATTACTCTCCTGACAATGACTTGGGTTTATCTGGTGGTTTCTCTCTTCTTGTATCTCGGGGTGATGATCTTTATCGGTAAAGAGGAAAAAAAGTTGCAAGAGGCATTCGGTAAGGAATATGCAGAATATTTAAGAAGGGTTGATCGTCTGATTCCGTTTAAGAAACCCCGCTCCACTACTACTGGATAAGATTATAAATGATCCTGATGAAGAGGAGGGTCAGAACGATGAGGAAGATCGGTCTAATGATCTTCACCCCGTTTCTGATAACCAGTCGGGAGCCGAGATAATTTCCGGCAATTCCGCATATGGCAGCCGGGACACCGATAGCCAGGATCACTTTCCCGTTGAGGAGAAAGGTGATCATTGCCGCTACGTTGGAGGCCAGATTGACGATCTTGGCATTAGCATTCGCCCCCACAAAGTCACACCCCAAAAAGACTGTATAACCGAAGATCAGAAAAGATCCTGTCCCCGGTCCGAAGAATCCGTCATAAAAGCCGATAACCAACCCGGCAACTGAAGCCATGATCAAGATCTGCACCCTGCTTAGTGAGAGATCTTTCTTCACCTTTCCCGTATTCTTCCGCAGAAAGACAAAGAGGGTTATAGCCGGGATCAGGACCACCAGAACATAGTTTAAAAAGTGCGGATCGATCAGCAGAACTGTTCTTGTCCCCAGATGTGAACCGACCAGAGCGAACAGAGCACCCGGCAGGGCAATCCTGTAATCGGGCATCTTTCGTTTATTATAACGGTAAGTGGAGAGGAGAGTTCCGAAAGTCGAAGAGAATTTGTTATTCCCCAGCACGAAGTGAGGAGGGAGCCCCGTCGCCATGTAGGCAGGCACGGAAAGCAGGCCGCCACCCCCCGCAATGGCATCGACAAACCCGGCAATAAAGATCACCGGCAGCAGAATGAGATATCCTTCCGGAGTGAGTGCGGTCATATATGGAGACTATTCCCAGTATTTGGCATCAAGATTACGATAGAGAACTGCTTCTCCAATATGATTTGCCAGGATATGCTCACTATCCTCCAGATCGGCAATAGTCCGGGCAACTTTAAGGATTCGGTCATAAGCCCTTGCAGAGAGGCCTTTTTTAAGCATCGCCATTTTAAGCAGGTTTTTACTGTCATCATCGAGTTTACAATAATGACGTAACAGTCTTGATGTCAATTGAGAATTACTATATATCTCCTCATTTTTATATCTCTCCAGTTGCCTTCTTCTGGCACGATTTACTCTTTCTCTGATCTTAATAGAGGTCTCGCCGGTTGGCATAGCTCCCAAATCTGAATACTTTACGGCAGGAACTTCAATATGAATGTCGATGCGGTCTAAAAGCGGACCTGATATTCGCGACCGGTATCTCTGGATGGCAGTGTATGGACAACTGCAGGAATGAGTTTCCAGATTGCTCCCGAAATAACCACAGGGACAGGGATTCATCGAAGCAACGAGCATAAAACATGCTGGAAAAGTAAGGCTGTGGGCGGCTCTGGCAACATTGACTATTTCATCTTCCATTGGTTGCCGTAAAACTTCCAGGACAGATTTTTTAAATTCGGGAAGCTCATCGAGAAAAAGAACTCCATTATGAGCAAGAGAGACTTCTCCGGGCTTGGGATAGGATCCGCCACCGATAAGAGCTATGTCGCTTATTGTATGGTGGGGAGAACGGAAAGGACGGGTATTGATGATCCCTTCTTTACTCCCGGTAATAAGACCGGCAACTGAGTGTATCTTGGTAGTTATTAAAGCTTCTTCAAGGGTTAATTCCGGTAATATACCAGGAAGACGACGGGCGAGCATGGTTTTCCCTGAACCGGGAGGTCCGATCATCAGAATGTTATGACCTCCTGCAGCAGAAACCTCCAACGCCCGTTTGACCTGAAATTGCCCTTTAACATCTGACATATCCTCCAAAATATCATCAGCATGACAAAAAAGACGACTATGATCTATTTGAACTCTATTGATATCGAGTTTTTCCTCCAGGAATAAGACTGCTTCGTTCAGATCATTTACCGGGTAGACATTAAGTTCACTAATTATTGCCGCTTCATTGGCATTCTCGGGAGGGACAAGGATACCTTCCAGTCCATCCTTCCCGGCTGCAATGGCGATGGGTAAAACGCCCTTGACTGCCCTCAGTTTACCATCTAAAGAGAGTTCTCCAATTAACGCATAGGAACCTAAACGTTTAGAGTGAAGTTGCTTGGTAGCTTCCAGAATAGCTATGGCAGTTGGTAAATCGAGGGCAACTCCCTCTTTTCTCAGATCTGCCGGTGCCAGATTGACCGTGCAGTGATATGATGGGAAACGATATCCGGAATTAATGATTGCTGCGGAAACTCTATCTCTGCTTTCTTTAATCGAATTTGAGGGGAGTCCCACGATGATGAATTTACTCAATCCCGGTCTTAAATCTGCTTCGACTGCTATCTTTTCAGCATCTATGCCATTGATTGCATAAGATAAGGTTTTACCATACATACCAGACACTCAATAATTGAAAATACTCCTTTTTAAAAAGGATTTGATTACATTACTTGTTATCACGTCAAGCTTTATCTACCGATAACTACGGTGCTTTTTTCCCGATATATTTTCTCACTGTCACTTCCTGTAGCTTCCAGAAGGATTATGTAAACACCCACGGGTAGATTCATCCCATCTTCTCGCCTTCCATCCCAGATCATATTCCCTCGAGCGGCATAAATTTCCTGATTGATGATGGTATTGACCAGCCTTCCTTTTAAGTCAAATATCCGGCAATTAACTCTGTTTAATCTTTCCGGTAATTCGAAACTGATAATTGTTCTCTCTCCACGATATGGTGAGAAGGGATTTGGTGAGAGAGAAAGTGTGGTTTGAACAGGTATGTAGGGGGTAAAGATGCTATTCTCTCTGCCGGGGGTTGAACCGTTAGGATGAATAGAATGAGCCCAATTATCATTGGAGGGAGCAAGCAAAGGATTGATTCGCTCTGCAGATACACCTCTATTAGTGCTCCAATTGGGATCATAAGTAAATTTTTCAAAAACATTACCCGACGGATCGGATAAGGTTAACTCTTCTCCGCTAACATATATACTTGTTAATCCGGTAACAAGAAGAGCATTATCAATTGGATAGTTTTGGACAATAAATAGAGAGTCAATTGGATCATTGGTCAAAATTATGTATTCATAATCTGAGAGTGGAATATCAACTATATACCTCTCGGTTTGAAGTGTTACCGAAAAGAGATATCGGTAAAAATTATTGACTTTTAATTCGATCCATCTCGGCTCTCCAACAATAGGTCTGAACATTATTTCGTTAATTACCACAGGGAGACTATCATTATTATGATAAGAAAAACTGAAATTGTTCGAGGGATCAAGATCTATCTCGGAATCAATGACATACTTATAAGTCGTATAAGCAGCTGTGGGTATATCAGTCGTAAAGGAGACACTGTTAACAGGATAAGAAAAGTATTCATCAAATATCAGGACACCATCTTCTGTTTCGCTAAAGTATGCATAACATTTAGCTCCAAATTCATCTATGTAATGATATCCAATATTGTTTATAATCAGAGTATGTTCTAACAAGCCATTCTCTTGATTAATAAAGCTATCTATAATGGCTAAATCATATTGAAGTGGTAATCTACTGTTGGGGGCAGCAGGAGTTGACATATTGGGATGCAAACATCTATCCCACACTGATTCGTCATCGTAAGGATTGATCCTCTCCAGGGAAAGATCATGAGGATATGATGGTGGAGCGGTATACCCCATGGAGTCAAAAATAAATCCATATTCATCAGCAATAAGCAGGGTTTCAATGTCATTATTGAGAATAGCCCACGAAGTTGACTCGATTACTTTTGCGGAATCTACATAATAAAACACCTCCAAAAATTGCTGCTTATCTCGACAGATTACCATGTAGGTTTTGGGGGGAATCGTACCACTGAAATTTGTTCTGGTAAAAGCAGCATCCTCAAGATAGAAACTATCCATGATTATCATAATCTCACTTCTATTGTAAATCTCCACCCATTCCTGATTACCGGCAGACTGCTTGAACATCAGTTCATTGAGCACGAGTGGTGAAGAGCCAACATTAAAAGAGGAATGGACAAAATTATTTGAAAGATCAGGATCATACTGATAAAGTAATCTAATCTCAATTTTATAGTAACCATCAGCTAATCCATCTAAAAAAATAACTTCGGTTGAATGATATTCAGGCAGCAACTCCGGAAGTTGATAGAATAAATGATGTTGTTCGTTTAGAAAAATCCTCAAAGAAGCCTGATTATGAGGTACAGCTATAATAGAAGGATTTACCACTTTCAGCGATAGCCGAACTCTATTATCGATTACACTTATCTGAAACTCTTCCAGGGACAGATCAACAGGATAAGAGTTACTATATCCAGGAGTAGGTATCGAACATACAAACCAATCAGCGGAATTATTGTCGGTATCATGACCATCAATTAGCCGGGCTAATGAATGACCCAACGGGGTAGTAGGTGCAAATTCAATAGCAGGAGTGTTTATATCATCGGGAAGATTGTTTATATTGGGTTGGCCATAAAGGAGTGTATCTGTATAACCAGAGGGGGATAGAAGTCTCATACCAACGGTAAAATTATCATCAAGAGGGAGAGTTAAGTTAACATAAATATCAGCACCTTCAACAAATTCTCCGGCAATGAGGATAAAACCGTAAGGTTCAATAATCATATCCGGTAATGTTAAAGCATCCGTAAAGATTACTCCGGCAGTCTGGATTTTCCAGCCCCTAAGATTAACTGTTTCCGGAGAGTTATTATAAAGTTCAATCCATTGTTGACCATCACCCGGGATATAAGGATAATACATCACTTCATTGATAACTACAAAAGCCAAACAATTCTGTGTGAAAAGCACAATAAACAATAAGCAAGTAGATAATCTCATCCTTAACCCAATTGATTACAATAGAAATCCAGAGGATTTCCCAAAATTAGATCTCTCTTCCAACAAGAATAATGGGGCAAATTATGCCGTCCGAATACACAAACAATAATTTGTTTTAAATCAAAAGTGTCAAATCTATTTTTCTTTTTCTGTTTTCTTAATCTTCCTCAAACAGGTATTCAATAATATCGGTAGGAGTAATAGCAGGGGTTTGTCTGAATTCGGCACACTTTTCGGCGGTAGAGCCGAGAAGATATGAGCCGGAGATCGCAGCTTCCGGGGGGGATAGTTTCTGAGCCAGGAATGAGACGATGATCCCGGAGAGGACATCACCACTCCCCCCTGTTGCCAGACCATCATTGCCGGAGATGTCAAAGATCATTTCCTGACGGTTGACAAAGAGACGGGTGATCCCCTTGAGAAGGAGATCGATGTCGTATTCGGAGAGAAACTGCTGCAGAGAGGCAATGGTATCTTGCTGTACCTCTTCCCTGGAACGCTGAATCAGACGGGCAAATTCCCCGATATGGGGGGTGAGGATGACCGGTCTTTTCTCGATTCGCTTCAGCCATTGGGGATAGTGAGCGAGGATATTGAGGGCATCGGCATCATAGACAGCAGGTTTCTGCCACTCTCTGGTGATGATGTTGACCAGGGCTATGGCCAGAGGGGTCATTCCAAGACCTGGTCCAATAAGAAGAACATCATAGAGGTCGAGGGTTTCCAGAAATTTGCGGATTTCAGGGAGGTCAGTCAGGTTCTCGGAGAGAAAATTATCTTTGATCAGAGGGTCACCTACCGAAAAGGGGAGGGTTCTGGTCATGACTTCGATCAGGTTGGTCTCATAGATGTTCTCCATCCCCTGATGATGAAAGAGAGTGATCAAGCCGCTGCCTGCATGAAGAGCTGCCTCAGAAGCGAGAACGGCAGCACCGGAAAAACCGGGTGATCCGGCAATAATGGCAACCCGGCCGTAATCCCCTTTATGATAATAGGGGAGCCGCTCTGGATAGAGGACATTATCCTCGTCAACGAGCTCTGCCAGAGGTTCCCGCTCTTCCCAGACATCCTGAGGGATACCTATATCGAGAGGAATGACGATCCCGCTATATTCCCGCCCCTTACCAAGATAATGACCATACTTGGGAGCTGCCATGGTGAGGGTATAATCGGCACGAAAGGCGTTTTCCGTCCAGCCGGTATCGGCAGGCAGGCCGCTGGGGATATCTATGGCGATCCGGAGAGTGTCAATCTCGTTGAGATGATTGATAATCCGGGAATAGAGTTCGGGTAGTTCACCGCTGAAACCTATCCCGAAGAGGGCATCAACGATCACCTCAAACGGTGTTTCCGAATCGTTGAAGTAATCCTCGATCAGATCCTCCCATTCTTCGAGCTTACTGATGTAATAGACGGGGATCTTCATCTTGCTGAGGAGTTTATAATTGGCTTCGGTTTCGGGGGTCATCTTCTTGCGGTCGCCGAGAAAGAAAACGATGGGACAGAACCCTCTGTTCTTCAGACAACGGGCGATAACGAAACCGTCGCCGCCATTGTTCCCCTGTCCGCAAAAAATGGCAATCTCTCCCTCATATTCCATGATATCAGCTATAAAGGTAGCCGAGCCGCTGCCTGCATATTCCATCAAGATCCGGGCATCGATCCCGAAATCTTTTATCGTATAGTTGTCGATAGCGGTCATTTCTTTTTTTGATAAAACGTACATATCAATTCTCCGGTATAGATATTTCAATCGTCGATCCTTCATCAACGACACTATGAATGACATGGATCTTCCCTTTATGAAAATCTTCCACAATGCGCTTGGCCAGGCTCAAACCAAGACCCCAACCCCGCATTTTGGTGCTGACCCCCGGCTCGAAGATTTTCGTCTGCATCGATTTGGGGATCCCCTTCCCTTCATCCTGAACAATGATATAGGTCTTTCCCTTCTCCTGAAAGGCGATAACAATGATCGAGCCACCCTTCTTCTGCATGGCATCGATGGCATTTTTGATCAGGTTCTCGATCGCCCACTTGATCAGGTCGGGGTCAATGTTGACCATCTTATCCTGGATCTTACTGATAAAGATAATATCGACCTTATGAGTGACGTGAGGCAGCCGCTCTTTGAAGTAATCCACCGACTCCTGAATGACATTATGCAGGATAACCGGTTTC
>CAZSVG010000035.1:0-8089 GCA_964610195.1 uncultured Candidatus Cloacimonadota bacterium
CCGGTTATGCTATCTACCGGTTCTACTCAAATTACTTTGTTGGGTGGTTTAGTTCTCGTTCTGATTATTTTCAGCAGTATCCTTGTTAAGAGATTCTGGTGTCGCTACCTTTGCGGATATGCTGCGTTGATGAACTGCTTCCAGTTTATCGGCAAAATCTTACACATCAAACGCTCAAAGATCTACAGAAATCTGGAAGTCTGTACTGATTGTAAATGTTGTGAATATGACTGTCCAATGAATATCGAAATAACAGATCTGGAGTATATTGAAGATTTCAATTGCATTTACTGCTTGAATTGCATCAAGGCTTGTCCGAAGGATATGTGTCTGACTGTAACAGATAAAAAGGCATCCGGTTAATCTATCTACTCTTTCTTATTTCTTCGATCACTTCCAGCAGCGTCTTTTTAATGATCTCCATATCCGGCTGAGGAATAATACTTTTATCGGACAGCAGATGGTAACTTTCTCTGGCAACCTCAATATCATACCGCGCAATTGACACTACTTCCTGATCTGACAATACCTTACGAGCCAGCCCCTCCTTAATAGCCTGCCTTGCTACAGCTGCCGCTTCCAGAGGGAAGACTTCTGTTTCATTCATATTAGGAATGATGTTATCAGGGGTGATACCTCTCATCTCGGCAAACTCAGCCAGAGATCTGGCTGCAGCTATTGCCATCAGATCACTGATCTTTTTTGCTCTAACAATCAGAGCCCCTTTAAGAATTCCGGGGAAACCGAGCGAATTGTTTACCTGGTTGGGAAAATCGCCTCTACCGGTAGCTACAATGTATGCACCTGCTTTCCTGGCAGCATAGGGATATATTTCGGGAACTGGATTGGCACAGGCAAATACTATCGGCTGCTTATTCATCAAACTGATCCACTCCGGTTTGATAGAGTCTGGTCCCGGTTTAGAAAGAGCAATAAGGACATCTGCTCCTCGTAAAGCTTCCTCTATTTCTTTAATCTTTCCGGGATTAGTTGACTGACAGATCTCCCATTTCCGGTAAAGGGCGGGATCTCCTTCGATATCTCTCCTGTCGATATTTAATGACCCTTTGGCATCGAACATGATCACTTGCTGGGGATCCAAACCAGCCGTTATACATATTCTGGCTATAGCAGTATTGGAAGCACCGGCTCCGAGAAAGACAACTTTAACATCACCGATCTTTTTATCTACCAGTTTCAAGGCGTTGATCAAACCGGCCAGGGTGACCGAAGCTGTTCCCTGAGCATCATCATGCCAGACAGGAATCTCGCATTCCTCTCGCAAAGTATCAAGTACCCGATAACAGTTGGGTTGCGAAATATCTTCCAGATTGACAGCTCCGAAACTATATTGAACCATTCTGACAAAGTCGATGATCTTATCAGGATCGGATTTTCCGCTCCTATCTCTGCTATCGATACAGAGAGGAATCGCATCAATACCACCCAGGATTTTCATCAGTAGGGCTTTGCCCTCCATAACACCCAACCCACCTGAGGGAGTACAGTCCCCATCACCCAGAACTCTGGTTGAATCGGAAACTATGGCAACTGCATTTCCCCGATTGGTTAGTTCGTAGGAGAGGGCATTATTATCTCTAATAGCGGTGGAAACGGCTGATACTCCGGGGGTATACCAGATATTAAACCAGTTAAAACCATATATACCGGCTTTGGGGATGACCTGGATCTTACCATTATAAAACCTGTGCAAAACAATAGATAGTTTTTTTAACAGCAGAGTCTGTCCTGCTGCGAGCTCTTGCTCGGAAAAGTCATCCGGAAAGTACTTGGCTAAGTCTTCCAGATTGATGGATAAAATGTTATTACTCATATAGATTTCCTGATCTAATTGTTACTGTTAAATATTGAGTTACCCCGGGTGTCGATTGCTACATAACAGGGAAACTGTTCCACTTTTAGTTCATAGATCGCTTCCATTCCTAGTTCCGGGAAGGCGATCACTTTTAAACTTTTAATTCTTTCTGCCAGATATGCTCCGGCTCCCCCGACAGCACAAAAATAGACAACCCGATGCTCTTTGAGAGATTCGATTACTTCCCGATCTCGTCTTCCTTTACCTATCAATACTTTTACCCCCAATTTCAATAATTGAGGAGTAAATTGATCCATGCGACTACTGGTGGTCGGGCCGGCAGAGATAATTTTCTTTTTACTGTCATCTATAGCCGGACCAGTATAGTAAATTGCTGTCCCAGCCAGCTCTATCGGGAGAGGCTTTCCATTGATAATCAACTCAGCTAAAAGCTGGTGAGCTTTATCACGGGCTGTATAGATGGTTCCACTGATTAATACTTTATCCCCGATGTGGAGATCGTTTAGCACATTATTATCAAAAGGTGTTTGAAGCTCTATAGTTCTCATTAATTATATTCTCATCAATGAACTAAAGTAATATCTCTCTGTGACGGTGAGAATGGCACTGTAAATTGACTGCGACAGGTAATGATGCTGTATGGCAGGGATGATGGTTGACTCTGACTTTTAAAGCTGTCGTTTGACCGCCCAAACCCATCGGGCCGATCCCCAATCGGTTTACATTATCCAGGATCTCTCTCTCCAGAAAAGCCCATTCTGGATCAGGATCTTCTTCATTAAGGGGAAGTAAGAGAGCTTTTTTAGCAAGTATAGATGCATAATCGAAAGAACCACCAACTCCGATTCCAATGATCAATGGAGGACAGGGATTACCCCCTGCATTCCGGACTGTCTCAACGACAAAATCGATGATCTGTGACGGTTCAGCCAGTGGGTGGAACATTTTCAAACAACTCATATTCTCGGCACCGGCACCTTTGGGTAAAAAGGTTATCTTGATTTGATCCCCCGGAACTACCTCCCAATGAATCAATGGGGGTAGATTGTTACCGGTATTGGAGCGGTTAAACAGGGGATCTTTTACCACTGATTTGCGAAAAAAGTCATCTTGATATACTTCTTGCATTGCTAGAGAGATATTTTCAGTTATATGTCCACCCTCCACAACAACATTGTCTCCCAGCTCAACAAAAAAAATGCCTACTCCGGTATCCTGACATAATGGTCGAGATTTACTTTCTGCCAAACTGGCATTTTCAATGATGGTGCTTAGAACATCAATGGCGATCGGGTTATTCTCTTGATCCCGAGATGTTTCTAACAACGCCACTAGATCATCAGGAAGGATATAATGAGCCTCTCGGCAAATTTGTTTGACCCCCTGTATAAAATCTCTCTTGCTGATTTCTCTCATAGTTATCTTCTACTCTTCATAAATAGTAACAACTTATTTTCCTTTTCAAACCGCTACCAACTGTCAATAAAAATATATTTTCCTCTCTAATATGCTTTTTCTTATCAATCTAATTTTGTGAAAAGCCATATTATTCAACTTAAACGCAATTTCAAAAAAAGAGAAAAGTTTACTAAACTTTTTACTTGACAAGAATTCTTTTATTTAGTTTGTAGTTCAGAGTAGATGTTTAACTCAAAATTTTTCCACGTGGAGGTTAATAATGAGTAGTGAAGAAATTATGTCTGTTATCAGCTTTGACAATCTGTTGAAACTCGGTTTTGCAGTCATTGATGCTCGTTATTGCCAATATGAAGTATCCAAAGATAAATATAAATTTGTGGTCATCAGAATCGAAGGAGATCGCGAAACTTTTTATTTAGATATGTTGAAGAAATACATCCCTGACTTTAAAACTGAAAAGAATATATATGAGATATGGAGTAACATATTAGCTCATAAGATTTCTATGAGTAAGGTATTAAATAGAGATATCTCTATTAAAGTTGCCCTCTTTGATTATCTGGAAACGAAGTGACCCTGTTCACTGAGTTCCATAATGTAAAATTGTTTGGAGTAGTTATGAATATTTCTAAGAACAAATTTGCCAGTGTTGCTCAAACCACTGTCTCTGAAAAGAACTTGTACTTAATGCCTTTATACACCGGGCAGAGCTTCTTAACAGTAACCCCAGATCAGATTCATAAATCTTACTATCCCGATGTATCTGTTTCCAATCTTATCCTGAACATCAGGTCGATCAACCTCCTGAAACAGGCAAATGTATCTACGATTGGAGAGCTCTTGTTAACTCCATATTCTCAATTGTTAAAACATCGTAATTGTGGTATTCATACCATTCAATTCCTGCAAAAAGAGATTAAAAAATATATAATCGATAAAGAGATTGATTACAGTTCCAATTGGGTTGATCTGGAATCGATGCTCAATAATGTCATCGAATTAAAGGATCGAAATTTCATCATCTTTAAATATCGCTTGGGGATAAAACAACTGCATCCGATGACCCTGGAAGAGTGCGGCCGCAAA
This sequence comes from uncultured Candidatus Cloacimonadota bacterium, assembly GCA_964610195.1. Lineage (GTDB taxonomy): Bacteria > Cloacimonadota > Cloacimonadia > Cloacimonadales > JAJBBL01 > JAHYIR01. Next base: position 4,343 of record CAZSVG010000035.1, read on the forward strand.
TTCGGGATAACCAGAGAAGCTGTAAGGCAGATAATGACCAGGATCGAAGAGATCATCAAACATCCCGAAACAGAGTTTAAACTCCGCCCCTTCTGGATAACCATTGATAAGCTATTAAAAAAACGAGAGGTCTGGACTACTGAAGAATTGGCCAAGAAGGTGAAAGAGAATCTTCTCTGGAAAAAGAAACCGGAACTACACGCTTTCGAAAATTTTATAGCCATCAAGAGTGACAAATATCTGGTCACTAAAAATGGCCTGGTCGGTTTCAGTGATTCCAAATGCCTGAACTGCACCAGGATAGACGGATTCTTACCGGCATTGATGGAAGGGAAAACTGAAATCCCGATGGCTGAAGCAACTCAGTGTTTTATCGATAAATTCGAAGAGATCTGCCCTTCTATCAAGTCCTTTCCTCAAAAAGTACTCGACTCGTTAGTCAGACTCCATCTTGTTCGGCATCTGCGTCATTATCGTCAGTTTCAGATGAGAAACAATAAAATTATCAATATCTTGACTTACGTCCCAAAACGTCGCAGAAGGCTATAGTATTAATTATCAGGGATTATTCAGGTAAAATATCCCAAAAACCGTCATAAAAAGACCATCTTTTATCTTTCTCATTATAGAAGAGTGTCAAAACTTTCTCTCTCATTATTGGATAATCTGCTAACCAGCTTTCATATTCAATACTTATCAGATAATAACCGGGAGTATCTGACACCTGTTTAGTTCCCAACCAGACGATTTCTAACCCTGATGTTTGCTGGGATAATCTGTCAGCGGTTCTTCTGATCGGTTCTCGGTCAAAATCACCCAGAATGAGATAATATGACTCTTCGCTATTTTCTGCCGTTTTTTCCAATCTGGTCAATAAATCAGTGATTTCATCAGAGACCTTTTCCCATCTTTGAGGATATTGTTCGAGGATAATTGTCTTTTCCTGATCAAATCCCTGTTCAATTTCTATTGATATCAGATAAAATCGGGTCAGATTATCACTAACTCGATATCCGATCTGGATTTGATAAGTTCCTGTTTCCAGTTCAACATTCAAATAACCGTCCTGACTTACTTCCGGCTGCCTCTCATAAGGATAGAATAACCCATCCTGGATGAAGGTGATGGTGCATTGTTCATCATTGATAGGAAGCGGATAATTATTTAGATCAACTGCTCTGATGATCAGTTTCGCCAACTTCTCATCATCAGAAGAACCTTCCTGATATATAAACATCTTTTCTTTAAGATTATAATAGCGCCAGGTATTAAGATGATAAATACTGATTATGTCCGGTATCCGTGTATAAGAAGCCGGAATATGGTTGACTCTTAATACCGAACAGACCAGCATTTTGTGTTGATAAGGAGTAAGAACAGGCAAAGTGAGCGCAAGATCATAAGGTAAAAGGGATTGAACCCCCTTATCACTGTCGATTTCATATTGGGTATCAATAAATTCGAGCATTTTGAATATTCGCTCTTCAATATCCCCTTTTCGCCATTGTAATAGATACCAGGGTATTTTATTATGGGGGATCTCTTCAAACATAACAGTGGGAGAAAGGAGATTAACCTGCAGATCTTCAGATAAATCGAGGGGTTTTATTTCCTGATAACTATCATATAAATTATTCCACTGTTGTTCATTGACCTGCCAGAGAAACTTCTCATCAATTTTCATCAACAGAGAGACAAATTCCCGAGGAAAAGGTTGGTTGTTAGCATAAAAGAGTAAAAAATTTTCTTTATTATTACGACATCTTGACCAGACATCGAGAAGTAGAGAATCGGCATCTTCATATGGGAATTCCCGATCCTGATAAACAGCAACGATTTGTTGATACTGCTCCTCAAAACCATGGCGGTAATCGTTCCATTCCGGTCTATCCTCTCTGGGAGGCAGTTTTGGGTCAGGATACCCCATTTTTGCTCGTTGAGTAATCGGTTCCAACTCTTTTAAGATGATTTTAGCCGCATAGTCAGATTGCTCTGCCGGCACTTCATAGAGGGCAAAAAGAGAATCTTTTGATGCTGCTATAAAGAATGAACCTTTTCCGGTAACAAGATGCAAATGACCTGAATCATCAGTTTTAGAAGTATGAATGGGTCTTAACATTCCCCAGTTATAGACCATAACCGCTATCTTGGCATTGGGAACCGGATCTCTGTTTTCGTCCAGAGTTGAGATTTCAATACTCCTTGATTTGATATATTCCGAATCATAATTGGGAGTAGAATTGACCAACGAAGAATAACGATCTTCCCTTAATACTATGTCACTGCTATCAGGGAAAGCTGCTGATGCCATGATCATGATAGCCCTGGCAGCACTAGCCGAAAACCAGGCATAATCTATCTCATAAGCTGGTTCTACTGCTCCCAGATAACTCCAGTTGCCATCAATAAAGACCTCAACCCAGGCATGATTGTTATCAGTATGAGCCCAGAGTGGAGTCATTGCCGGTCTTGCCGGGATACCAACCGTCCTGGCTGCTGATATAAAAAATATCTGCATCTCTTCACAACGACCGAGATTGGAACGCTTCATGATGTCAAATGGAGCCATATCGCGCCCGGAAGTAGGTTTAAAGGTCATGTATTGACGGGTCCAGAGATTGAGTTCAATAACCAGATCATCTTTATTCGGGTACTTCTCCTTGAGATCGTAGAGTCCATAACTCTCAAAAAGCTGACGATAAGGGGTTATTCTCTCTTCTGTGACCGTTATCTTTGCTATATAAGAAAGGAAGAAGGGTAATGAATAATCATCTTTGAACTCTTCCCATAGGTCCTGCACTTTCTGGTGATGAGAGATAATATCTTCTGGATTGGCTAAAAGCAGTTTTGAGCTCTCTTCATAGGCAAGAAAAAAAGCCATGATCACATCCGGATATTCTTCCAACATTTGTAGATACAGTTTACCTTTTTCAACTGGTAAGGTTTCTAAATTCTCCAGAGCTTTTTCATGGAGAGTTGAATAATGATCCTCTTCTTGCCAGTCTGTTTTAGTCCACAAAGGAAAAAGTAATAATAACCAGAATACCCAGACACTTATGATTCTCTTCATAACCTGACTCCAATCTTTATTAATTTTGAACCTTTCTAAATGACAACAGGTAACTGACAAGAAATTAATCTAATGTGGAGCATCTACTTAAGATTATTTTGATATTGTTGTTGTGGAACAACGCTTTTCATTCTCTTTATCAATGATCATAACCCCCTGGTTTAAAAAAAGATTGACACAGAAAGCCTAATTTGTGGTTTGTATCTTTGAAGATTAGCATACAGAGGAGTAACTTAAATGTATATATTTTTACTGCTTATCCATGTGATTATCTCGGTAGCGTTGGTGATGATCATCCTCGCTCAATCGAGTAAGGGCGGAGCTCTTGACGGTTTAGTCGGTGGTACTGCCAGTACAATGTTAGGTTCTCATGGTGCCTCGGCATTTTTGAGCAAATGGACAAAAATCCTGGGAGCTATCTGGATCATTTCGTCGCTGGTTCTGGCCATGAATGTTGGTGCCATGACTTCTCCACGAAGAGGAAGAGCCCTTGATCGGATCAGAGAAGAGTCTCCGGAACAAGTTCCTCCTGCACAATATGATTATGAGACCCTGGAAGAGGGGCAAATACCCCCAGCTACAACTGAAGAGGGAACTACTCAATCCGAACCGGTTCCTGAATCTGTTCCGGCTCCGACTGAATAAACAATTTTTTTAAAGCAGAAATGGTGGAATTG
>CAZSVG010000036.1:0-8029 GCA_964610195.1 uncultured Candidatus Cloacimonadota bacterium
CCAGTAACCAGAGGAGATGGGGGTATACGAATTCGAAAATCAATTCTCCTCCTGCTGATTGGCAACTTCAGATGATTGTCCGGCAAATGATCTCAGATAGCTTTCCAGCCACTTTGTTTTTTCCAGAGCATTATTTACGTAGGGAACATATTTGGCAAATTTTACCAGATCGGTCTCGATCAGGAACTTACCGAGCTCTTCCCGCTCTTGAGGTGCAAAATCGCGAATCTTTGCCCTAATTTCAGAGCTGGTCATCTCAACAGCATTGAACTTATAGTTACGTTCCAGAAAGTAGCGGAGAATATACGATAGCTGAAAGTAATATTCCAGATATTCTCCTTTCTCCAACAGCCGTTGTTGTCGGAGTTGCTCTAATAACTCAAGAGCTTTTTGATAGGCCGGTCTAGTATCCAACTCTTCCGGAATTTCTGCAAGATCTTTCTTTTTGAATATCCTTTTCCAGAAGAGGATGATTAGCAGGGTCAGGATAGTCAGAATGATCAGAGGTATGAAATAATCCCAAAAACCGAATTTCAAACGGAAAGGGGCTGTGATATCTTTAATGACCATGCTGGTATCTGCCAGGACAGTATTGACGAAAATATTTTCCGGTAAGGACCTGATCAAGGTAATTTCGTTATTAATACTGTCGAATATTTCAAAGGTGAGAGGGGGTAGTCTTAGTTCACCAGTTTCAAAAGGGGCTAATCGGTAAGTAACTTTGGATATTAATTTTTCTGTTTCCTGAGAAGTCTCTTTCCTGATATCGGTTACAGCAAAGACATCAATCGTATCCTTTACGGGGTGATATACTTCCTGATCCTGATCGGTTATGATCTTAACATTCAGGTAGAAGGGGGTACCGATATAGAGCTCGGCTGGTTTAATGATCTCCTGTTCCAGAACAGGCTCCATACTGATTAAACTGGTCTGGATCGAAGAAAATAAGAATAACAGAACCACTGTTACTATATAACCGGTTGATTGATTGGTGTTTAACCTTGATTTGATCAATATATTCATCATTTCGTATTTAGCGATTCCTTCGTCTGATACGGGTCTTAAAGAATTTCCTCAGTTCGGTAACATAGTTATCACCGGTTTTGACTGTTATCAAATCCACCCTCATTTTCTTGAAACGATTGATGATCTCAGATTGTTCGGAGATGGTCTTAGCTCTGAACTCTCTTCTGATTCTCTTGTTATGGGTATTCACGGCAAATCTGGAGTTAGATTCCGGATCGTAAAGATGAAGCAGTCCGACTTTGGGCAATTCCATCTCAGCGTTATCGATAACCTGGATGGCGACAACATCATGTTTCTTGGCCAGGATCTTCAGATCATCATCATAATCTCTGTCATAGAAATCGGAGAGGATGAAGATGATACTCCTTTTATTAAGTAGTCTGTAGAGATAACGGACAGCGTTTGCCAGGTTGGTTCCTTTCGATTCCGGTTTGTAATACAATACTTCTCTCAGGATTCTCAGAGCTGTTTTCTTACCTTTACGGGGTGGTATATACTTTTCGATTTGATCAGAGAAGAGGAGCAATCCTACTTTATCATTGTTGGTAATGGCAGAGAAGGCAAGGACGGCTGTAATCTCAGTTACAAATTCTGATTTCAGATACTTATAGGTTCCGAATAGGGTAGAGGCACTGCAATCGACAACGAAGATGACGTTCAGTTCTCTTGTATCCGAGAAGATCTTTATGTAAGGGTGTCCCATTCTGGCAGAGACGTTCCAGTCTATCTGCCGGTAGCTGTCACCCGCCTGATAGTCCCTGACTTCGGAGAATTCCAACCCCTGTCCCTTAAAAAGACTGTGATATTCACCCGAAAAGATCTCATTGACGATATTTCGGGTAGTAATCTCGATCTTTCTAATTCTTTTTAGTATCTCAGTAGTATCCATAATAGAGAGGATTATTTAGCAGGTTAATGTTAATCTATTAAGGTACTTCAATTTCATCAAATAGACGATCTACGATGTTATCTTGATTAATCTGTTCCGCTTCGGCTTCATAGGTAAGGATGATGCGATGTCGTAGGATATCCTTACCAATTGCCTTAATGTCATCAGGGGTAACATATCCCCGTCTCTCCAGGAAAGCATTGGCTTTGGCAGCCTGAGCCAGGTATATTGATGCCCGGGGAGAGGCACCATATTCGATTAAATTCTGTAGTTCTTTTAAGCGGGGAAATGTCTCTGGTTCGCGAGTAGCAAAGATCAAATCGAGGATATAATCCTTGATCTTCTCTTCCATATAGATCTCCTTCACATCTTCCCTTAACGCTGTAATCTCTTCCGGAGTTATGACATGGTTAACCTCTATCTCTCGATCAGGAATCATTCTTTCCATGATCAATTTCTCTTCGGCTTTAGTGGGGTATTGAATGATCAGTTTCAACATGAAACGATCAACCTGTGCTTCCGGGAGAGGATAAGTCCCTTCCTGTTCCAGAGGGTTTTGGGTTGCCATTACCAGAAATGGTTTGGGAAGATCATAAGTATGATCGCTTATAGTTACGGTCTTTTCCTGCATGGCTTCCAGAAGAGCAGACTGGACTTTGGCTGGTGCTCTGTTGATCTCATCAGCGAGAATAAAATTAGCGAAAATCGGTCCTTTCTTGGGATAGAATTCGGAAGTTTTCTGATTGTAGATGAGGGTACCGGTAAGATCTGCGGGGAGAAGATCGGGGGTGAACTGGATTCTCTTGAATGTGGCGTTAAAAGTTCTCGAAACAGTATTTACCGCCAAGGTTTTAGCCAGACCGGGAACCCCTTCCAACAGGAGATGTCCGTTCGCTAAAAGGCCAATCAGAATACGCCTGATCATATAATCCTGACCAACAATAACCTTTTTGATCTCCTTCTCGATATCCTCTATTATCTGGCTCTTTGCGTATATCCGTTCATTCAGTTGTTCAATATTCATTAATACCTCCGGAATATATCTTGATCTTTATCTTTTTTTTCAAACAATTGCTGCAGAGTTCTCCACAAACTTTAGTTCTCAGGATTACCCTTAATCAGCGAAAAATCAGGATCACGTTTTATTTAACTACCTGCAAAAAACAATGTTTCATAGAATTTTGGTTACAGTTGCTTGTCACCCTATAGGTCATAACGATTAATTAAGTGCTTTTGAATCACTATCCCATTTTTGTCTTTAAAGTTAACGACAATGTGGTCTATATTGACGCTCAGAATAGCATAAGAAGCAGGTCTGTCTTTATCCCATTCATCTTTCAGATGACCGGGATTGAGATAATAATGAGCATCGATTTTCCTCAACTCCATGCGATGGGTATGGCCATAGCAGAAGATATTCTGACTCGGTCTGATCTCCGGGATATCGTCAATGTTATGAACCAATAAAAAAGACCAACTCGGGAGTTCAACAGTCTGCATGGCAGGGATGTTACCGTTTAGATATCCGGGATGAAAGATACCGGGAACCCTTATAACAGTTTTATTGACCAGCAGATCACTATTCTCATCAAGATCTTCGTAGTTATCACCAAGATGAAAGACCTGATCACACTCAGTTATTTCTCTCTGTAAGACCTTTCTGAGGAGTGACTGGTTATTATGGGTATCGGACATTATAATGACCTTACTCATGACTGCTCCCCTATTTTTTCTTGGTAGGTGTTGCTTTCTTACTGACCTTTTTGGAGCCGGTCTTCTGTTTTTTGTCGATTGGAACCTTCGCCAAATGAACTTTTTTGGTAGATGCCTTTTTCTTCAGGTTTGTTTGCATAATCTTTTCTTCTTTAGGAGCAACTCTTTTTTCCGATTTCTTTGAGGTAGTAGTTGTTGTTGTAGCAGCTTTTTGGGGAGCTGATTTCGGTTGAGTCTTTATCGATTTGCTTTTCTTACTGATTATAGGTTTCTGCTCTATACTTGCCTTTAACTTCTTATCAATATTAGTGGATTCTTTTTGAGTAGCTTGCTTTTGCTTCTTAATTGAATCTTTCTTCTTTTCAACAATAGGTACTACTTTTTTCTGAGTGCTCTTATCCTTTGTTTTTTGAGTTGACACTTTGGGTTGAGCTTTAGCTTTATCAGAACCAGTCTGGTCTTTTGGGGCGGGTTTTTCCTTACTCTTTTTTAAGACCTTTTTAGTATCTTTAGTTGCTTCTTTGGTTGGTTTTGAGGTTATAGTCTTATCTTGCTGTTTCTTTTTCTCCGTAATGGGTGGAGATTTTTTCTTTTCGTTCTTATCCTTGGCAGCATCTTTAATCCTTTGGGGTTTTCCTGATTTCGCAGATTCGTCCTTTTTAGTCCTGGCCTTTTCAGGAGTTTCTTTCCTGGTCATCTTTTCCGGTGCGGAAATACCCATCAACCGGAAGGAGATAGATAAAACTTCTTTAATGGCTGTTATAAGGAACAATCTTGCCCTGGATAATTCCGGATATTCCGGATTGACGATCTGGTATTTCTGATAGTATTTGTGAAATAGAGAAGCGAGATCATAGATATAGAAAGCCAATCGGTGAGGTTCCCGATATTCGGCAATACCGACTATCAGATCAGGAAAATCAAGTAGTTTTTTGATGATAACCAGCTCCTCATCCTGTTTCAATTTCTTTAATTCGGCTTCCTGGAAACCTTTGAGATTGATCTTCTCCTTTTTGGCCTTTTTAAGGACACTACAAATACGAGCATGAGCATACTGACAATAATAGACCGGATTTTCACTTGTCTTCTTCTTGGCTAATTCCAGATCAAAATTCAAATGGGCACTCGGTTTCTTTTCCAGAAAGAAGAAACGAGCAGCATCAACTCCCACTTCTTCAATTAACTCATCCATGGTAATAATATTGCCGGTTCTTTTGGACATCTTGACTTTTTCGCCACCCTCGAAGAGGTTTACCTGCTGCAAAAAGACAATTTCCAGTTTATTCTCATCAAAGTTCAATGCTCTGATAGCTGCTCGCAGTCTCGGTACATAACCATGATGATCAGGTCCCAGGACATCAATCATATAGTCAAAACCACGATGGTATTTGGTCAGATGATAAGCCAGATCGGGTACAAAATAGGTGATCTCGCCATCGGATTTCATCAATACCCGGTCTTTTTCATCCCCGAATTTAGAAGAGGCAAACCAGATGGCATCTTCGCTTTCATAAGTACAATCTGCCTCAGCCAGATAGCTCAGAACTTCTTCAATTACCCCCTGAGTTCGGAGGATCTTTTCCGAAACCCAACTGTCAAATTCTACCCCAAAGCGTTCTAAGCTTTCTCTCTGCATAAGATGAATCTCTTCCAGGGCAAATTCCTTCATTTTCTCCAATTTGTCGGCTTCCGAGTAGTGCATGATCTTCGAACCTTCCCGGGCTTTTAACTTCAAAGCCAGATCAATGATATATTCACCCTGATAAGTCCCTTCCGGGAGATCATCAATTCGCTCTCCGATTACTTCCCGGTAACGCATCTCCAGAGATTCCGCTAAAACATCTACCTGATTACCGGCATCATTGATATAGAATTCCCGTTTTGCCTGAAAACCTGCATAGTTCATCACCCGGTATAGAATATCACCAAAAGCTGCAGCACGGGCATTTACTACATTGAGTGGTCCTGTTGGATTGGCACTGACAAACTCGATCAGAACTTTTCTTTCTTTCCCGTAATTACCTGCTCCGTAATAACTACCATGAGAAGCTATTTCGAGAAGGGCTTTGTAATAGATGTTATTGGCAATCTCAAAGTTGATGAAGCCGTTACCGGCAATTTTAACCGATTTGTAACTCTTCTTTCTGGATAGATAATTGGCAACTTTTTGAGCCATCTCTTTAGAGTTCATGGAGTTTCTACGGGCATTAACCAGAGCTGCATTGGTAGAGAAATCTCCGAATTCGGGATTTTTTGGTACTTCCACGTAGTATTTATCGGAATACTCAAAACCGAGCTTTTTCCAGGCTTCTTTAAGGTCTTTAATTATTATATCTTTTATCATCTTGAGGTTCCACCCTTTATATATTTTTTCTGGCAGGCATTTTTTCCCAGAGATCTTCCAGTTGATAATATTCTCTGATCGGGGCATCAAAGATATGGACAACAACATCAACAAAATCGAGGAGGATCCATTTGGCATTACCCATTCCTTCCGATCCCATCAGATAGATCTTATTCTCTTTCGCCTTCTCTATAATATGATTAGCGATAGCTTTGGTATGTATTTCACCATTGCCGCTACAAATAACAAAATAATCGGTGAATGATGACTTATCTCGGACATCAAGATCAACAATATCTTCACCTTTTTTGGCACTGATCCATTCAATAATCTGGGCTACCTTCTCCCTTATTTCTTCCATAATTCTCCTTTACGAAACTGTTTATTTAATATAATCTCTAAAATCTCGACCTGCAATTATCTGAAATGATTCGATGGAGTGGTTATCTAAGGCATAAACTCTGCGAGTTATTCCTGTATATCTCATCAACCTTTCCAGATCCTGTTCATCATCGGTTTTTACCACGATGATGCTCCGATCATAGATAAATTTATGGGCATTCCCCACCCCGATAACATCAATATTATATCTGGTCAGATAGTTGCCAAAATCGGAGGCAGCGTTTTTATGACCACAACCATTAAGAATCCTCACTCTTATTGCCGGCATTAAATCTACTACTTCATCCGTTTGATCCTTGCAAGCAACAAGGATAACAGCAGCAAAGAGCAGTAAGCTGCCATAACGGCGGAGAAATTCCTCGCAGGTTTTAAATAATTGCAGATGATTACTTCGCATTGACGATATCATGAAAACATTGTTTGAGCATCTGATAAGCCTGTTGAAAATCTTCGGGAATAACTCTGATTTCCGCCACAATAGACATGAAATTGGCATCTCCGAACCAACGGGGAACAAGATGAATATGTAAATGATCATCTACTCCGGCACCGGCAGCTTTTCCAATGTTGATGCCGACATTCAAACCATCGGCATTATATCGTCGTTGTAAGACCTTTTCGCAGAGCTGGACCGTGGAGAACAGATCGTGTAATTCTTCTGTTTGTAGTTCGTTGAGACAGGCAACATGCCGATGGGAAACTACCATGATATGGCCATTATTATACGGGTATAGATTCATAATAACAAAAGAGTGCTTACTGCGCCATAAAACCAGTCTTTTCTCATCTTCTTTTTCCGGAAAACAGAAGATACACCCTTCCGGTTTCTCGGAAATCAGATAATCATATCGCCAGGGTGAATAGAGATTATTAGTCATTGATCTTCTTCTCCTGAAAAGTTAGATGACTGTTATCATTGATCTGGGCATTCTTCACAATGTTGTAGCCTTCCAGGATTACATTTTTACCAAGCTGGGCATCCATAAGATAACTATATGCTCCGATTTTTGATCCACTACCTATTTGGGTCTTCCCTTTAAGGATAGTTCCGGTCTCAATCTCTACATCTCGTTCAAGTGATACATCTTCACCAATGATAACTGATTCTGGTTGTTCGATACTGACTCCATTTTTTAGCCAAAGATCCTTTATCTTTCGATAATAATCAGTCTCCAGTTCAGCCAATTCCTTCTGAGAATTTATTCCGGTCACTTCTGCCTCGTTTTCTGTTAGGAGTCCAATAACCTTCTTTCCCATCTTCTTTAAGATAGCCAGGGTATCTGTCAGGTAATATTCATGCTGTTTATTTTCATTATTGAGCAGTTTCAGGGCCTCAAAGAGCAGTTTGCTATCATAACAATAAATCCCGGTATTGATCTCATTTATTTTTCGTTCTTCTTCGGTTGCATCTTTGAACTCAACTATATTACAGACATCACCCTCTTTATTGCGGACGACTCTTCCATAGGCGGCAGGATCAGATAATCTAATGGTCAGGACAGTGCAGGCTGCCCTGTTCTCCTGATGTATTCTTTGCAGATCAAAAAGAGTGTTTTTACTGAGCAGAGGGATATCTCCGCAAAGGATGAACAGGTCACCATCAAAATTCTCAAAGCATTCGGCAGTCACCATAACTGCATGACCGGTGCCATGCT
>CAZSVG010000037.1:0-8023 GCA_964610195.1 uncultured Candidatus Cloacimonadota bacterium
ATTGGCAAGAAGATCAGGATAATCAACTACCGAACAGATGATATGATTTCCCTTATCGGAATTAGCCAGAAGCAATCCCTTAATGGCGATGTTGTTGGCAAGTGTCCCGCCGGAGGTAAAATGAATCTCTGCCGGTTTTGCTCCGATCGTTCTGGCTACAGTATCTTTCCATCCCGAAAGATCGCGGGAAGCTGAAGTTCCGGTTTTATTGAAATTCTCGGGATAGTAATAATTCTCCTGTAAATAGGGCAGCATTGCTTCTACTACTTCCGGTGCTGGTTTTGAGGTCAGACAGTTATTGAAATAAATTCTCTCACTCATTTTTTATGCTCCTCTTGATTATTGAGAAATCTGGTCAGGTAAATATCAGAAAGATGATTGTCCAGCTCACTCTCAATCTCTTCCCAGACATTGAAAAATGTGCATGGTTGTCCCACACAGTATGAACGATGACCATCCTTGCCACAGCAATTCAATCTGTTAGGCTGATCATCAATAGCTGTCATAATATCTTTGAGTGATATCCGGGAAGGGGGAAGATTTAAAATATAACCTCCGTAGGCACCCTTGATGCTCTGTAATAAGCCAGCCTGTTTTAACTGACGGAAGATCTGTTCCATGTATTTGACAGGAAGGTTCTGCTTCTCACAGAGTTCCCGAATAGCCAGGGGCTTCTTACCCGGCTGTGATGCCAGCTCAATCAGTCCTCTGATGGCATATTCCGTCTTCGTTGTTAACTGCATTTTCTTCTCCTGCTTATAACATAGTAAATCAGTAGGAATTGTCAAACTATATTTTTGCCGACTTAAAATATCCTGTAGGCAAGGAAGAACCAACCCTTATTCATATCTTTCACCCAGAGTGTATCATTATAATAATTAATCTTGAGGAAAAGATGATAAAATTAATTCATGTATCAACAGGTTATTACAAACAGAAGGTCATCAATGACCTCTGTCTAAACTTTCAGGCAGGGGAATTCTGCTCGATCCTCGGTCCCAATGGAGCCGGCAAATCGACTCTGTTGAAAGCAATTATCGGAGTTTTACCCCTCACTGCTGGTGATATCTATATCAAGGAGAGAAATCTCAAGGATTGGCACCGGAGAGAACTGGCCAGAGTAATTTCCGTCATTCCGCAAGAGATAACCTATCAGTTTGATTATACAGTCACCGAGCTGGTTTTGATGGGTCGTTATCCCTATATAAATTTCTGGCAAACATATTCATCGGCAGACAGACGGGAAGTGGATTTAGTGTTGGAAGAGTTGCATCTCTATCCGTTACGTCATAAACCTTATTCGCAACTCTCCGGGGGAGAAAAACAGAGGGTAAATATCGCCCGGGCTCTGGTGCAGAATACAGAAATTATCCTGCTCGACGAAGCACTGGTCCATCTCGATATCAATCATCAACTCGATATCATCAGACTACTGGCAGATATCAACCGCAATCACAACAAACTGATCGTTCTGATCTCCCATAACATCAATCTCTCCGCTGACTATTCTGACCGGATAATGATCCTCAAAGATGGTCAACTTTTCTGTGAAGGGAAACCGGAAGAGGTTATCAACACAGATAATCTGAAAAGGGTTTATGGAACCGAACTGCAAATTTTTCAGAATCCCTTCTCCGGGAAACCAAATGTATTCTTTAAGTGATTGAATTACCCTCAGATAGAGAGAAACAAAAATGTATCCCCAAAGGAAATGTTTATGCCTGCCAACTATATTTATATTAATAAGTTATTGGTTATCTACTATTCTTGCTGTGGAACCGGTTTCTCTTTCCGGTAGAGTTATTTCGGAAGATAGGCATTCGTTAGATAATGTCATCATCATCAGTCAGGATAAGTATCTGGGAACAACAGATGAAGATGGTTATTTCAATCTTGATGACATCACTCCGGATGTGATTTTATCTTTTTATCGCTACGGTTATCAGATCGTCCATCTAAAATTAACAGAAATTAAAGAGCCCTGGCAAATAATCATGAAACGAGAACCCATGACTGTAACAGGACTTTCGGTCCGAAGAGAGAGGGATTCAATCGGCGGAGGGAACGAAGTGAGGATGATTATTCCCATAACCTCAGATCTGAAAGGTAAAAGTCTGGCTAATATTCTCAATGAATACCCTGATATTAATATCTCCGGTATAACTTTAAGTGGTGAAAGACAGACAATCTCGATCCTGGGACATCATACCAGACATACCCTTGTTCTTCTTGATGGTATTCCTCTCAATAGCAGTGGGCAACCCTATGACATATCTTCCATCCCAACCGAGATCATAGAAAGTATCGAGATCATTAAAGGGGGGGCTTCTGCCTATAAAGGTAGTGGTGCTCTCGGAGGTCTGATTAATATCAATACCAGACACCCGGTTAGCCGTTATGATCTGGCTTTAAGTCAGGATTTTGGTTCATTCGGTCTTTTTAAAACCTCGGCAGCCTTATATCATCGCAATAATTGGTTGGGGATAAGTCTTTATGCAGATCTTAGTCGTGCCAGAAACGACTTTACCTATTTTGACAATAGTGATGAACAGCAGATCCGAGAATATAACGATAAAGCTTTTCAGAACCTCCAAGTCCGGCTCAATGGTCATTTCCCAGAGATCACTACGGTCTATAAGCTGGAAATATTCGACTTTGATAATAAACTCCCCGGTCCCACCAATTATGAGATCTATTATCGGGACGCCCGTCTGGAAGGAATAAATATTCATAACTATCTCTCTCTTGGTTGGCAGTTTAATGATCTTAACCCAGAATTAATTCTCTTTTATCATCGTAATCGGGTTAAATACGACAATACGAGGGCTCCAATTCCTTTATACCCAATCAGCAGTGAGCATCAAGATGATAAGAGCGGACTGCAATTCAGATTCGATGCTCCTTTCAACGAGAGTTATCCTCTATTTTCTAAAAGCTTTAAAATCCTGATCAGACAGAACTTTTTATTGGAATATAACAGGGAAGATTTTGCCTATAATGAAATAACTAATGAAAACAATTCTATCCCTCAAATAACTCAGAAAAACTATGCCTTTTCCTCTCTGGGAGATATAATCATCCCCATCGGCAATATTGACTGGAGCCACCATCTTGCCGGTAGAATAGATTTCTGGAAGAGAAATAATCAGACTATTGATCGCTGGAATGACTTCTGGTCCTGGCGTTATGATACAGCGGTTACCCTGTATCAACCATTATCATTAATAATCGGGGGGGGGATTAGCAGAAATTACAATCTCCCCTCCTTCTATGACCTCTATTGGAAGGGAGACTCCCAGACAATAGGCAATCCTGATCTGCAAACGGAAAGATCTTATAACATAAACACTTATAGTGAATTTACTTTCCGGAATCTGAAACCGAGGTTAGAGTATCATCAGAGTCGGGTTGATGATCTGATCTACTGGTATCTTTCCATCACAGGGTGGAAACCGGGTAATATATCTTCCGCTGAGATTACCAACCTTAAACTCTCTTTGGATTTCAATTACCGTGATCTCTTAAATATTTCATCATCCTGGTTGATCACGACTGCCCTTAACAAATCACGCAATCCAGATGGCTCACCGGGCGATCTTTACAATAAAAAACTGATCTACACACCGGAAGAGAGTTTGAATCTGACCTTAAATCTGAGACAAAACCCCTTTTTCTGGAGGATATCATATACCTATACTGGATTTCAGTGGTCTACCCCCGATCAGCTAATCCCGGCTCTATCCGATTACCGTCTGACCAATACAGAGTTCGGGATATTCTTCAAAAAACTGAATATCGACTGGCAACTCTCTCTGCTCCTGAATAATATCTTCGATACCCGTTATGAAATTTATGCCTATACTCCCCAGCCAGGTTTCAACTGGCTTATCAACCTGAAAATCAATTATAAAAAATAACAGAAAAGGAAGAATAATTATGAAAATCATCTGGTTACTTATTTTACTGCTTATAGTTAACGGTTTAACTGCCAATGTATTTGTTCTCAATACAGTGAGTCAGACTATCTCCAAAATAGATCTGACTAATGGGACTGTTAATAATGCTTTCGCCTATACCGGTCTTTTCCCGAATAAAATGGCTACCACAGATGAGTACATCTATCTGACCAATTCCGGAGACAATAATATCAGGAAAATAAGGATAGAAACGGGAGCAACAATCCTTAATATCCAGCTGGAAAGCTATTCTAACCCCTACGATATTTTGATTTCCGATAACTATGCCTATGTGACGGGAATGCTAACCAATAAAGTCTATAAGATCGATCTGAACACTGACAGCACCGTGGCTGAACTCTCTGTAGGGGTTGCTCCTCTCGGTATAACGGCCTATAATGGCCTACTCTATGTTGCCAATTCAGGATACCAATACCCCTCTTACCTTCCGGGAGAACTGACAGTGATTGACCTGGATACTTTTAGTGTTCTGACTACCATAGCTGTTCCGCTCAGTCCCTACCGAATGCTTGTTGATAATGAGGGATTGCTTCATCTGGTTTGTTCCGGCAATTATGATGATGTATGGGGTGAAATCGCCCTTATTGATACAAATACTCTCCAGGTGATAGATAATATTCCGTTGACCTTCTATCCCACGAATATCGTTATGACCCCTGGAAACAGAGTATATGTAGCCAATGCTTTTGGAGGAGGACTCTTCGCCTATGATCTACCCGATCTGGAAATCGTTCATGATGATGATAATCTCTTCTCTGAGGGAGGTTCAGCTCTGGCTGTTGATAGTGAAAGACTCTGGATAGCCGATGCCGGTGATTTTAATTCTAACTCGGTGATCAGTGTATATGATCTTACTGAAAATCTGCTCACTAATTATCAGACTGCTCTGGGTGCTGTCGATATAGCCTTTAAGCCTGTTGCGACAACAGTCACTGATAATATTATTATCCCTCCAATCCCTATGCTTTCATGCTATCCCAATCCCTTCCAGAATTATACAGAAATCAGATATAATAATCCATCAGATCATGCAAGTCGTGAATTATCCATTTCCATATATAATCTGAAGGGGCAGAAGGTTCGGGAACTTTCAACTTCTTATGGATCAATAAGTTGGAACGGTAAAGATATGTCCGGGAACAGATGCCGACCCGGAGTTTATCTACTTAAAATTGTCGATGATGAAGGTTTTTCACAGACAGGAAAAATCACCCTGATCAGATAATCTTCATTGTTTTTCATCTCCGAAGGATATGCCTATACCTCTGGCAGTATGAATCAGATATGAATCCATATCAACATAGTTATATTTCTGCATAACCTCTTTAATGGGAACAGAGATAATATGGGGATGTTTATAAGCGACCATTTCGCCAAATTTCCCTTCCAGCACCATTTCAAAGGCTTTTACGCCAAACTGGGTTGCCAGCACGCGATCATAGGCATTGGGAACGCCCCCCCGCTGCAAATGTCCCAGTACAGTTTCCCTGATCTCTCCTTCACAGCCGGCTTCTTCTAACTCCTCTTTCAAACGGAGAGCTACTCCACCAAGTCTTTTTTTGGGTAGACCCTTTTCATCGCTTTTTTGTTGAAAGACTCTCTTGCCCCCTATCGGTTTGGCACCTTCGGCGATAACAATATTGGCAAACCCCTTACCGCGGGAAAATCTTCGCTGTAACCGCTCCAAAACCAGATCAATATCATAGGGAATCTCCGGGATCAAACAGACCTCGGCACCGCCGGCTATGGCAGCATGGAGCGCTATCCACCCGGCATACCGACCCATTACTTCCAGAATCAGAATCCGGTTATGACTGGCTGCGGTAGTGACCAGCTTATCAACCGCTTCCGTTGCCGTCTGAACTGCCGTTTGGAAGCCGAAAGTAAAATCGGTAACACTCAGATCATTATCTATCGTTTTAGGAACCCCGATGATTTTAAGACCCTTCTCGTAGAGAGCTTGGGATATTCTCTGGGAACCGTCACCCCCGATATTGATGACCGCTTCGATTCCCATGTATTGTAATTTGCGGATCAGTTCATCTGACCGATCTACTGATTTCCAACTTCCATCAGGATTCTGAACCGGCCAGGCAAAGGGACCACCCTTATTGGTTGTTCCCAAAATAGTTCCCCCTCTGATATGGATGCCGGCTACCGTCTCTTTATTGAGGATCATCACTTCTGTCGGTTCACGCATTACCCCGTCAAAAGCTTGATAACTACCTACTATCTCCCAATCAGGTTCTCGGGAAGCTCTCTTTACTATTGCCCTGATCACGGCATTAAGACCCGGACAATCACCTCCACCTGTTAAAACCAATACTCGATGCATATTTTACCTCCAGGAGTAATCATATTTGTTGGTGATCCTTCTCGCCGTTTATATCCCGTCAATATATTTTTCAAATAGATTTCAGCTAGTCTTATCATTTATTCCCAATCTTATTTCGAACTAAGAAAAAAAACAATACTTTTCTTGACAACTCTAGTTTATTTAACTATATGCGCATAAACTTAATTAATTGGAGTTTTATATGTCTGATGCTCATAAAGCAGCGAGAATTTTTAAAGTACTATCGATTGATAATCGCCTTCGAATAATTGAAATATTAAAGCAGGATTCATTGTGTGTCAATGCTATATCTAAAGCTATTAACATCACTCCAGCAGCAGTTTCTCAACATCTCCGGGTTTTAAGAGATGCTGATGTAGTTATAGCCGATAAACAAGGATATTTTATGCATTATCAAATCAATAAAGAGACACTAAAAGAATGGAATTTAGTTGCACAGAAAATATTATATACAAACTGATTAAAACAACCAAAAAAGATCATTATGAACAGGAATAGTTGAATTGCTTAACAAACTGATTAGTTATGCTGTATATTAGATTGAATAATATTGGAATTGCCTTTATCAGGGCGGAGTGATTTGAATAATATAGTAATATCAGTGAATGGACTGAAGAAGAGATATGATGAAGTACAAGCTATAGCTGATATGACATTTAATCTTTATCGTGGTGAATTATTTGGTTTTCTCGGTCCAAATGGGGCTGGAAAGACAACTACCATTAATATTCTTACAGGATTAGCAAGACCCGATGCGGGTACTATTCGCATTGAAGGTATTGATTGTATTGCTAAACCAAGAGCAGCCCAGGATCTAATTGGTGTTGTACCAGATGAAAGCAATCTATATCCTGAACTAACCGGTTACGATAATCTTTGTTTCTGTGCAACCCTTTATGGGATAAGCAAGAAAGAGCGAATCAAGAGAGCGAATTCGTTATTGAAAAGTTTTCGTTTGTTAGATGCAGCACATCGTAAATTTGGTACCTATTCCAAGGGTATGAAAAGAAAACTAACCATAGCAGCCGGTATTATTCATCAACCGCAAATCCTCTTTCTTGATGAACCTACTACAGGTATCGATGTTGCCAGTGCTCGCCAGATAAGACAATTAATTGCTGATCTACATGATCAGGGGACGACTATCTTTCTCACAACACATTACATAGAAGAAGCAGAGCGTTTATGTGACCGCATAGCTTTTATTGTAAATGGTCGAATAGTAAGAACTGATACTGTAGAAAATCTCATACAGCCTTTACAAGATAAACGGATTATGCATTTCTCTTTCAAAGGAAATATTACTTTATATCCAGATATTTTACAGAATGATTTCCCCGATTTGAAGTTTACCTTGTTAAATAAGGAAAAGTTAAGAGTTGAGTCAACACAACCTATTAAAGTTGGTAAATTGATTCGTTATTTGGAGGAACAGGAATTAGAGATCACAGAAGCTAAAAAGACACAACCATCACTGGAAGATATATTTGTAAAAATAACCGGCATAGAAGCGGACATAATTAGAAAAGAAAAATTGAGGGGTAATTAATGAAACAGTGGATAGCTTTCTGGAATATCATTGTTAAGGATATGAAGACTTATTACTTGAAACCTCCCAATATCAGCTGGGGTTTGATCTTCCCTTTAGCCTGGACAGCAATGTTTTTTATCAGATCTGGAAGTGGTCTGG
>CAZSVG010000038.1:0-7966 GCA_964610195.1 uncultured Candidatus Cloacimonadota bacterium
AGCACTGATCAAAGAGAGTAACATGGCAATGATCATCAAGGGCTGCGTATAACTATAACTCTCCTTCATATTACGGGAATAGGTCGAAAAAGAGAAAACCACGGCAGCAAAAAAGATGATCATCGGTACCATCAGAATGAGGATCAAAAAGAGATTACCAAAAGGTATCTGGATAGCACCTGCCTCAACCGCTGCCTGGGAAACAATATGCCGAAAGGAGAAAAAGATGCTTGCCAGATTTAATAAAACCGTCAGGAGTGAGATCGAAATCACAGCGAGAAACTTACCTAAAACCAGTTCATTACGCCGGGCTGCACTGACCAGGATCGTTTCCAGAGTTCCCCGTTCCTTCTCACCTGCAACCAGATCAACGGCTGCTACAGTGGCACCGCTGATGGAGATCAGGATCAGAAAATAGGGGAGGATCCTTGCCAGGATCAAGCCCAAAGTTTGTTGCTCGGTTGCTAAATCATCAGATTCAACCTGGATTACCTTTAAAATATCTTCAGAGACATTAATCGCCTTTAACCTGCTCCCGATCAACTCTTTTTCCAGATCCCGGAGAACATTTCTCACTATGTTGTAGGCATGTTCACTATTCTCATCGACTCGATTATAAGTTATTCTGGCATTCAGATAGCTATACCCATCATTGAGTTCTTCGGATTCTATAGTTACTATGGCCTGAATTACCTTCTCTCTGAATAACTGCTCATAGCTTTCTATCGGCTGAAAGATCTGTAACCGGGAAGTTTCCTGTAATCTTTCATTTACTATTGCTGAATGTTCATTTTGAGCAAAATCAATCAAATAGATAATGACTTCTCGTTCGCGAAGTTTCAAGGTCTGTCGCGACATCAGGGCGTTGAACCCGATCATCAGTACAGGGTAGAGGATTATGGGCAACACTATAGATGATATGATCGTTCTTCTATCCCGGAACAGGTCAAGCAACTCCTTTCGGAAAATGATCAGGATCTTTTTAATACTCATCGGCTGTAACCTCTTCTTCCAGAACAGATGAAGTATTGACATAATGCACGAAAATATCGTCCAGATCGTTTAATCCAGTCTTTTTTCTCAGATCTGTCAGAGTCCCTTCGGTGAGAAATCTTCCCTGATGGATCATCTCTATCTTGTCGGCTATCCGCTCCGCTTCGCGCATGATATGAGTCGAAAAGAGAATACACTTACCGTCCTCTTTACATTTATGGATAAAAGAGACTATTGTCCGGGCGGTCAGGATATCAAGTCCGGCAGTTGGTTCATCGAAAATCATGATGGGGGGATTATGAATGATGGAGCGGCAGATAGATACTTTTTGCTTCATCCCTGTCGAGAGAACATCTACCTTTCTATCCAGAAATTCATGCATATCGAGCAGATCGGACATCTCAGTAATACGATGACTGATCTCCCGATCCGGCACATTATAGAGTCTCCCGAAATAAGTCAGAATTTCTCGCGGGGTGAGGCGATTATAGAGACCAGTATCACCGGATAAGAAACCGATAACCCCTCTCACCTGATCCGGATTGGATCGGATACTATACCCTTCCAGGATAGCATCCCCTTCATCCGGTTGTAGCACGGTTGATAACATCCGGAGCATGGTAGTTTTACCAGCTCCATTTACCCCTAATAGTGAGACAATTTCTCCCTTTTCTGCAGTGAAACAGAAGTTATCGACTGCCCGGAAACTGCTACCGTCTTTTTTCTTGAATATCTTGGTCAGCCCTTCAACCCTGATCATTATACTCCTTTCGGGTTATGAGCTATTTACCACCCGGAATAAAATTGGTTTTATCATTGATCAATCTGATAAATTCAGCTATCAATTGGGCTGTATCTTCCAGATCTTTGAGGGAGATAACTTCATTGGGGGAATGCATATATCTGTTGGGAATACAGACCAAACCGGTGGCTACCCCTGCTCTGGTAACCTGAATGGCATTGGCATCGGTTCCAGTAGCTCCCGATTCGACTTCGACCTGATATTTGATCTTCTTCCTCTTCCCTGCCTCTTTGAGGAGTTCGAAAACTTTGGGATTAATATTTGGTCCGACTGCTATGGCAGGACCTTTACCGATGGCAATATCACCGATTCTTTTCTTGTCAGTTCCCGGATGGTCTGAGGTTACCGTTACATCAATAGCAATCCCGACATCAGGATCGATACCAAAGGCACTTGTTCGGGCACCTCGGATACCGATCTCTTCCTGAACGGCAGATACCGAATAAACATTGGCAGCTATTTCATCCTTGGCTAAGTAGTGTAATACTGCTCCGGCTACAAAGACTCCAACCTTGTTATCAGTTGCTTTGGTGGTTATGATATCCTTGTTCAGAACTTCCAAGCCGGGAGAAAAGGTTACGATATCTCCTACAGCAACCCTTTTTTCTGCCTCTTTCTTGTTGGGAGCACCGATATCGATCCAGAGGTCGGCTAATTTTGTCCCTTTATTCCTTTCTTCAGCATCCATCAAATGGATCGCTTTTTTGCCAAATACTCCACGAACTATCCCCTTGGCACCGTAAATATTGACTCGCAGACCGGGTAACAGATTGGTATCAATACCACCAATAGGTCGAACATATAGATAACCATCACTATCGATATAATTTATCATAAAGCCGATTTCATCCACATGACCACAGATCATGGTCTTCAATTTCCCTTTCCCTTTACGTAAGGCAATCACATTACCGTGCACATCGGTCTTGATATCTCTGGTATATTTCTTAACAAAATTACGATAGACTTCCTGAGCAGGTTGTTCAAAACCTGAGGGACTCGGGGCTTCTACAAGATCGGTGAAAAATTTACGTAATTCCTTCTCCATTCTCTACTCCTATCTCTACTATATTATTTTTGTTTTCATTATGATGATGACATTTGATAGTAACATATACTTCAGTCAGTCAATCCTTCGATACATTCTGCACCAAATTTGAAGGTAGTATTGACCCGAGGAGAATGCTTCTCAATGGCTGCCTTCGAGTTCAACGACGTCAAAAGGAGAAACAAACTTGGTACAGAACACTCAGGATGACTATATTTTGTAACATAGACTTCAGTCTGTGCTATCGGATCAACAATTATTAACTTTACCCGCAGCAAACGGATTAACGGTTTTATAAGGTTTTTCCTCTTCCTGTTTCGGCTTCGGATTATCCAGTGGGACTGCACACAAAAACTTGAGGGTGGTCTGACCGGCATTACGGAATTGATGTTTCATGTCCGGATCAGCGTAGATAACATCATTTTTCTTGAAGGGATATTCTTTCTCTTCGGTAACAAAGACCCCTTCTCCTTCGACAATATATACTTCATGTTCGAAACTGTGAGAATGATAAGGGGTGAAACCGCCAACCTCAACTTCAAATAATCTCAGGGCAAAATTGGGAGCATTATCTTTCTGGGCAATCAGCCAGCGGATTTTTACCCCTTTAGCCCCTTCGACATTAACATCTTCCAGGGTGACATCGGTATAGGGAACGACTTTCATACTATCCTCCAATATTTTAATTGCAGATAACTCTCAAAATGGCTGAGAGGGCAGGAATCGAACCTGCCACAGACGGTTTTATCCGCCCGCTACTGGTTTTGCAGACCAGCTGAGACACCAGTCCCATCCTCTCGATCTATTTTATTTCAGAATGATTCTACATAGGCAATATCAACAAAAGCATTCTCGATCTTCTGTTTATGTTTCAACTCCATGTTAGCCAGGTTCAGGCACATATCCTTTACCTGCTCATCATTTGTTCGTTTGGCCAGATCCTGATAAAATTCTGATGCCTGCTGCTCTTTCTTCATCGCCAGGGCAAAGGCATCGGCAGGTTTCATGGAAGTAGAAAGAGCCGGTAATTCGGTATCTTCAGCAAGCTTGAAGTCGTGTTCCGGTGCTTTGATCTCAAATTGCTTTTCCGGATTGGCTTTAAATGATTCCAGAAGGTTCCGGTGTCCCTGTTCCTCTGCTGCCAGTTCCGAAAAAATAGTGGTTAATCCCTTATTTTCAAAGGATGCTGCTACTTCACTATAAAAATCAAACGCCTCTATTTCCCGCTGGATAGCCAGATCGATTAAACCGAGAAATTGCTCCTTGTCCATAACTAAAACTCCTTACTCTTTTTAAGATAGTATTTTTTTCAAACCCTGAATATTAAGCAAGTTTTTTCTTTGTTTTTCGAAATCTCTCCCGGTATTTTTTATCCATCTTCTCGGTTGCATATTGAAAAATTAGCCGTGGCGCTTCCTCTTTCCATTTCATCAGAAATTCCTCTACCAATTGCGGCTCTTTTTTCCACGTTTCTCTAAGAAGCCAGCCCAACCCCTGTCGCACGGGACGCTGATCGTCCATCATCATATCATCAATAAATTTTAACAATGGTGCAAAATCTGTCTCCTGTTTCAAGAGAGCGATCATGCTCACCGGAACAGCCCGTCGGGTCCATTTTGATGATGATTTCTTCCATTCAGAGAAGTCGGTAAGTTTGATACTTTTATCGACGAGAAATTGTCCCAATAATATCGAACAGGTCATATCGGTATGTGCCCAGTTGCGAATTCCGTTATCAAACCATGCTTTCAGTTTGGCAAACATCTGCCTGTCAAAATGGGGGATATTATATGTTGTATCTTCCGGTTGCTTCTTTTTCTTTCTATTGGCCTTGACCAACTCCTTCCGTAACTCCGACAGAAGGCAGATCGCCAAACTCCCCTCC
Source organism: uncultured Candidatus Cloacimonadota bacterium (assembly GCA_964610195.1). Lineage (GTDB taxonomy): Bacteria > Cloacimonadota > Cloacimonadia > Cloacimonadales > JAJBBL01 > JAHYIR01. Next base: position 4,729 of record CAZSVG010000038.1, read on the forward strand.
TCATATTTCCCGGAAGCTATCAACTCTTCTCCCAAAAGGAATAAATCCTCGATCGGGAAATCCTGTACATTCTCCAGATATACTGCTTTTAATAGTTCGTGGAAAAGTTCGGTGCTGATTCCATAAGAATCATAGCCTTCACCGAAGTATCTGGAGTATTTTTCGACCAATTTCTGATCACTATGTCTGATTAGGTAATCTCTGATCTCCTGAATAACTTTCCGGGTTTTCATTTCTTCCTCTCTCCATTCGATCTAATAAATAAGGTTAAAGAACCTCTTCTGTCAAAACAAAAATCTGGTTTCTCTATTTGATTCGTCAAGAAGTTAATTAGTAGATTTGGTGATCGGTGGCTTCTGTCTTTCTTCTTATCCACGAAATACACAAATAAAGACACAAAATACACGAATTAGAAATACATAAACTTGCGGGACATGCCATGCCGGTCGTAGATTTTTGTTGTCTATCATCCTCTCTCCCCTCCCAAATATTAAGACCCTACAAAGCAGAAAATAGACAAAATGTGGTTCTTTTCAAAACAGGACATTGTGGAGGTTATCCCCAATAATATTAGCTTCTGATTCTTAAGCAAAATGACTCTTCAACCCCTTAACTTTTAACCATTTCCCTTTCCTAAGTGTGATTCTTCCCCCCATTTGTGTCCATTCGTGGACTTTTTTCCCTCATCATCCGCAGCATTATCAAAAATTCTTGCCAGAAAGCTCCCCTTAATTTGATTGTTGTTTTCAAGCTTAATACATTTAGGGAGTTTAAATGAAGATCAGGTTTTTTATTCTGTTATTAGCTATACTAATATCTGCTCTTTCACCTCTTTCTGCTCAGAAAAACTATATTCTCTGGAATAATGCCTGTGCCATAGCAGAAGCCAATTACACTCTCGTGCCTGGTAAGACTCATCAGGTGATGCTCACTACCGACGACAAGTCCGGCAAAATCCTGCAAAGCAGCGATTTGCTGATCACCCATCATCTGAACGAAGAGGGGGAGATCGTCAGCACCCTCATTGATAAGCAGATTGACGGTGAGGATGCAGACCATCCCGACAATGATCGCATGATCGATGTTATGCTCCAACGGGACCTGACCCCCAATAGAGAGGGACTCTTCTTTACAGAGGTGGGTAAAAATCTTCAACTCCGAGAGACCAATCATCTCAGGGATTTTAACGGTTTCAACTGTGTCGAATATGAGATGATCTTCATTGCTACTGACGAGGATGATAAAGAGATCAAGTTCAACGGTTCTGTCTGGCTGGAAGAGAATAGCGGAGCACCCATTTACAATATCTTCCGCATGGATAAAACTCCCCGGTTTGTCAAAGAGCTGATCATTGAACGCTGGTATCATTTCGAGCCAGAAACCAATGAATGGTATTTGCAGGAGATGGTTACCACCGCCGAAGTCAGGTTCCTTTTAAAGCGTTTGACCAATAAAACCACGATGACCTACTCTGATTATTGGCGGTATGAACCAGAGACTATCGATTGATGCATTATGAAGTCCAGGTAGTCAATTCCTTTACCGGAGAGAGAGCTGAAGGTAATCCGGCAGGGGTAGTAATCTGTTCGGAAGAACTCCCTGCTTTTATTATGCAGGAGATTGCTTCACAGGTCGGATTTTCGGAAACCGCCTTCCTCTATCCTATTCCTCTTAAGAAGAGTGAGTATCAGATCCGCTGGTTTACTACCGTTGTGGAAGTACCCCTTTGTGGTCATGGTACTCTGGCAGCGGCCGCTCTCCTCTTCAAAGAGGGTTTAATCAAATCGAAAGTCGTTTTTCAATCTCTGAGCGGTGAACTCCGAGTTCTCAGAGAAGGACACCGGTTCATACTCGATTTCCCGGTTGATCATCCCAGAGAATTCATTCCTTCAGAAAAACTATTGACCGCCATGAGTATTCAATCCTATATATCTTCTGTCTGGGGTGAGTTGACTGGATATCTGCTCATCCAAATGCAGGACGAGAAGAGTGTCGCCAACCTTTACCCTAACTATCCCCTTCTCAAAGCGATTAATCCTGCCGAAGTCACCGGATTGACTATAACCGCTCAATCTGATAATCCGCAATATGACTTTGTCTCCCGCTTTTTTGACCCCTGGGCCGGCATTATGGAAGATCCGGTTACCGGCTCTGCGCATACTCTATTGGGTCCCTACTGGCAGAATATTCTTGGTAAGAAACAGATGATTGCTCGTCAGATCTCATCACGAGGTGGTATCCTCTATCTGGAAATGAGAGATAACCGCCGGATCTATATCGGAGGTAATGCTGAGTTCAAAGGGAAGAAGATTATATCAATTGTTTAGCCCCAGGATCATTATCTGGGAAATTATTAACACCACTATATAGAGTAATTCATAGTTCATATTTATATAGAGAAATCTGGTATCCAGACAGGAAAGATATTCCAATTTTCGATAGACAATCCGGGCAGTAGTCACTACCAATCCAAGTATCAGCAGGTCTATCCCCAGAAAATATCCACCATGCAGGTTAGTAAAGGGATTGATAATATAGAGCGCAAAGATTAATAGTGGAAAGAATAGATAGAAAACCCCTCCGATCTTGATCTTACCTATATTATAACCGAACTTAAGAAAACTACCCAGCATCAGACTCATCCCCACATAAGTCAGAAATTTATAGAGATTATTCCCATATGTAAAACTATATTTAATGAAATAGGGTAGTGAGGGGAAAAACCCGACAGTAAAGAAGATCGTTGTCAGTACCAGAATAATGGTTTTAATATTCCCGAAAATCTTTAACTTATCTACCACCAGATCATCATACACCAGGAAAAGATAAGATTTATATACGGCATGAACGATCAGATAGAAAAGCCCCAGATAGTAAGCTCCACTGGAGAGTAGGAGTCCTATGAAACCAACCGTGAAGACCGTACTCCCGGCGATACATCTCTTGAAGTCCGGTTCGAAAAAAAGGATCAGAGCCGGGATGAGCATGGTCAGCAATGATAAGACCTTGATAAAATCGAGAAAATTATGGTATCCGAGCTGTTCGGCAGGAAGAATAACAAAATAGAAGAGCCCCAACATCCCTGTAAAGATTGTAAAAGAGCTCAGAAATGCCGAAACGAGCCCATTGGTCGCCGAATGACAGGTTGCTACCCATCCCGAAACAGGGAAAAACGCGCTTTTGATGAAAAAAGCAATACTGAACAGAAGCAATACAAAATGGATATTGTTCGGATTAA
>CAZSVG010000039.1:0-7949 GCA_964610195.1 uncultured Candidatus Cloacimonadota bacterium
CAATAGATAAAGCCACCGATATTATCAACAGAGAGACCTACGGTCAGTTGTTCAGTCAGGTCGGTTCTCAATCCGATGAGACTCTTCATCCCAAAGCCGGTCAGCCCACTCTTCATCGTTATATCCTGCCGGAGATTGATGCCATCATCTGAAACAGACAGAATTCCCTGATAATACTCTGTAGTCAGGACACCCAGACCGACCAGTAAGCTTAGTGCCAGACCGGTATGAATCTGATAATCACCAAGCGGGAAGCTGTAAGGACTGAAGCCAACAGTGAAATCTGTATAACCGAGAACTTCCAGATTGTTTTTTTTCATGCTGAAGGTATATACCCGATCATATTCGTTTCCGAAGAGAAGTAGTTCCATGTATTTGGCAGAAAGATTACCTTCCGCAAAGATATTTAAACGGGCAGAAAAGGCAAGGTTACGGAGACTAATGCCACTTAGATTGTGTGCCAGCATTGACTGAAGCGAGAAGTTCTTACCAAGGCGGTCAACAATGCGTTGTTTATCACTTTCTGTGAGATAAGAACCATTATAGTCATTATATTCACCTATAGAGAGGGCATTGTTATTGAGCCGCAGGTAACTATTGAGCAGAGTGATCTCCACCTGATAGGGTCTGGCTAGTGCGAGATTGGCCGGATTCCAGTAATTGGCTTCGGAACCGGTAGCTCTCAGGGAATAACTCCCCATCAGAGCAAGAGAGCTGGCAGAATGAGCAAAGAGCGAGGAGGAAACTGACAAGGTCAAGAGGAGTATGACCAGGGAAGATTTTAAAAAATCGTTTATCATGTTTTCCAATCCTGAAGTTACCTTCAGGAATCGATCTCGATATTGAGGTTAATGTCCATGCGGGCAATCACCATCAGGTAATGATGAGGTAAAACGGTCACTGCTCCGTCACTCTCATCAAAGGTTATTTTCATGGCAAAATAGACGGTCTCGTTCAGAAATAGATCAATATCTTCCCGTTCCATGGTGAACCGGACATCATTTGTCACCGGTTGGCTTTCAATCAGAGCAGCAGCAACATAATTATCAGGAAATTTCAAGGTTTGAAATTCTGAATAGGTGGTTGGATCAAATATATAAAGGGAATCTGAAACTTCACTGAAATAGAGATCAATATTCATCCCCACCGGTATTGTATTCTCGAGAGTAACCGAAAGATAGATCATTTCGGGATACTTTTCCAGGTACTCCCGATTGCTTTCGGTAATCTCTATGGAAAATATCTCATCAGGGGTAATGGTTTCGTTAAAAACCGTAAAGGTTGAGGCCGCGGTTATTGAAAAACTACCCGTATTCTTATCAGCAGCCTGAGCAAACCCGGGTGTTTGATCCAGATTTTGTAAAACGAGATGAGAGTCCTCTATCTGGAGCAGTTCCGGAAAGATATTGATTAATTCTGTCACTTCAGGTTTAGAAATTGTAACAGTAGTCGTGATCGGGAGCCCCGGTTCTTCAGCTATGTTAAAGATAACCTGATCATGCTGAGTGATCAACAGTGAGTAGGTTTTATGGTCTTTATCGTTAAATCCGGTCAAAGTACCAACAAATTGGGTGTCGAATCCAAATTCATTGTTGAAGGTCATCTCCAAACTAGCTTCTTCAAACTCCATGGCGTTGGAGATATTGATCGGGAAATTGAGATCATTATCTAATATTTTATCATCCAGTCTGATCTTTTTATTGGATAGATGCCCCCTGAAAAATTCAAAATAGATCGGTTCATCGAAAAATATCCTGATGTAAACCATATCGGGGAAAAATACCTGAGATTCTGTCTGAACATAAAACATCAGATAGTCCATTACTTCATCACCATCAGGATCGCCAACACTATATCCGCTTAAATCGTAACAGTGTATCGGGGTAGTAAAATCATCTATCGTGATCTGGAATGGCAACCCCTCCTGATCATAAAAATCAAGGAAGGTGATTAATAACTCTTCCAACTCCGGCCTAGGATCGATCAGCTCGATCTGAAATATACCCTGCTCCAGAATTCCGCTTATTAAATCGATATCTTCCAGGTCAATACCTGATTCATCGATATAAAGGGGTATGAGAGTCCCCGTATCAATTGCTGAGACTGGCACCTCTGCGGTTGTTTTGGGATTGATCTTGATCTCTGATGCAGCAACATCACTCTCCAGTTCATCATAATAGATCAGGTAGATATCATCATCTTCGACAACAAAATGAGAATCATCCTCCAGGTCGAAGATGTTATAGGTTTTATTGATCAGGGGAATATTGAAGTTGGAATTCCAGGAAAGTCCGGTAAAATCTTCCGGTATTGCACACTTGATTAGAAAGAGTGTTGTTATTAATAATAATATAGCTATGAATGTTTTTTTTATCATCTTTCCTTTACCATAAAAAACGGGGTTTTCTGTCTACCAGGCGAACCTCTTCTTTTTCAATTCCGTCTTCTATGATGATTGGCAGGTTAATTATTGGCAAGGTTTTTTTAATTTTTTTAATCAGATAGTTACTGTCTCTCTTCAGGAGAGACAGAGCCCGACTTGAGATCAGATAGGTTTTACCCTGATCATAACAGCTAACTATATTCCTGAAAAGAATTTCTCGGGAGACGAGTTCACCAAAAGAGGGATGATAAGGTCCGGCCATAACAGAAGCCTGATAATCTTTCACTAAATCTTCGGTCGGATTCGATGAAAGGTCAGAGTGCAAACCTGTCTTGATAACCTTGATACCAGCATTCCGGAATTTGATTGTCATATCGGCACTGATAATCACTGCTTCCTCCAGAGAGAGGGGGGAGTAGAGACCTGCTCTGTATCTGTCTGCCAGAACCGTATCACGAAGTACCAAAGTAGGATAGATTCTCACAAATTCCGGCGAAATGGAAATAGTTTTTTCTACAGTTTGATTGATAGTATCTGTTGTATCACCTGGTAATCCAGGCATAAGTTGAAGACTCAATTTGAATCCGGCTTTTTTGATAGCCAAGGCGGCTTCATAAGCAGTCCGGGAGCTATAAGGTCTTTCTGTTTCCTTTAATACATGGTCGTTGAAACTCTGAATTCCGAGCTCAATGGTAACAATATGATTTTGAGAGGCAAAATCTAGAATCTGATCCGTTATTCCGTCCGGTCTGGTAGAAACTCTGATTCCCTCTAAATGGGGAATAAAAGAGGCTATTTCCTGAAGATAAGCTTTCTGTTTCTGAAAAGGAAGAAGAGTAAAAGATCCTCCATAGAAGGCAATCTCTTTTGGTGAATCTTTATATTTAAAACAAAAGTGGGACAGCTGTTCTCTAATCTTATTAAAATCGGGCTCGATTGTTCTGGTGATCAGGTTTTGCTGGCAGTAAATACAGCGATGTTGACAACCGGCAAAGGGAATGAAGATGGGAAAGATCTTCATAGACCGAGTTGTTGGCAGGCTTCCCGGGCAGCATCCTGTTCAGCAGCTTTTTTGGTCAAACCGGTACCGCTACCGAGCTTTTCATTATCGAAGGAAACATTTACAGTAAAGATCTTTTGATGGTCCGGTCCCTCTGCAGAGACTGTTTTGTAATCGGGCAGTCTCTGATATTTGGATTGGAAATGTTCTTGTAAAATACTCTTATAATTGATGTGGATCTCACTCTGGAGCTCTTTCTCGTAGCCTTTGAGAATATAATTACGGACAAACTGACGTGCTTTCTCCAGTCCACCATCAAGATAAATAGCACAGATTAATGATTCCATCATATTGGCCAGAATTGATTTTTTATTATATCCTTTAGCCCGAAATTCTTCATCTCCTAATCTGATATATGAACCCAGATCGATCTTCTGGGCTTTAATGGACAGGTAGTTTTCAGAAACGATATTTGACTTCAATTTGGAAAGATCTCCTTCCGATTTATCAGTATATCTTTCAAAGAGGAACTCAACAGTGATCAATCCCAGCACGGCATCCCCGAAAAACTCCATTCTTTCATATTCCAGTGACTTGGATTTATTGTTTTTACACTTTCCACAAGAGCTGTGAGTCAGAGCTGCTTCCAGGATAAGGTTATTGTTGAAGTTATAAGATATCGTTCTTTGAAGATGATTTAAATCAGTTTTAAGAGACTTTCCCTGAAGAGGGACCAGAACCTTTTGCTTTTCTGCTTTGGGTTTCAATAAACGTGATAACAAGGATTTCATTTTTCTGAGTTCAATTAAGAAAGGGCGATTCAAGAATCGCCCCATCAATTCTAAGTTTTTTACACTATATTATATTTATCGGTTTTCAAGGAGGGTTAAACTAACTGTCAGATAGGGGGTGAAATTTGTTAAGTTTATCTCATTGAAAACTTAATTCTGGTATTTTCTCAAAGCGAGAACACTGTTATGTCCACCAAAACCAAGCGAGTTACTGATAGCGATTCTAACCTGATGATTAATAGCTTTGTTCGGAACATAATCAAGATCACAATCGGGATCGGGATTTTCATAGTTGATAGTGGGATGGATTATCCCGGTATTAATCGACATTAAACAGGAGATGGCTTCAATACCGGCAGCAGCACCAAGAGTATGTCCAAGCATTGACTTTGTCGAGTTAATTTTCAGCTTGTAGGCATGGTCACCGAAGACAGATTTTATAGCTTTCGATTCAGTCTTATCATTTAATGGTGTCGAAGTTCCGTGAGCACTAATGAAATCAACTTCTTCCGGTTTTACTCCGGCATCTCGAAGGGCATTGTTGATAGCCAGGATAGTACCGGCTCCATTTTCTTCGGGAGCAGTGATATGATAAGCATCGGAACTGGCTCCAAATCCAATCACTTCACCATAGATTTGGGCGTTTCTTCTCAGTGCATGCTCCAATTCTTCCATTATCAGAAGTGCCGCGCCCTCTCCCATGATAAAACCGTCTCGTTCTTTGTCGAAAGGTCGGCAGGCTCGATGAGGTTCATCATTCCTAGTGCTGAGGGCTTTCATGGCACAGAAACCACCTATAGCAAGAGGGGTTACCGCCGCTTCACTGCCACCAGTGACTATCAGGTCGGCATCTCCATACTGAATGGCTCTGAAAGCGGCACCCATTGCGTGATTGGCAGAAGCACAGGCAGACACGCAGGTATAATTGACACCCTTTAGTCCATAATCAATAGAGAGTTGGGCGGCAGCTATATTGGAAATCATCTTGGGAATGAAGAAGGGGCTGATCCTTCTTGGTCCGGCAGTAAACATCTTATTGGCCTCTTCTTCAAAAGTAAGAATACCGCCAATGCCGGCACCAAGTATAACCCCAAAGCGATTGGAGTCATATTGACTTCCCAGGATACCTGAATCTTCCATGGCCTCTTTTCCTGCGATCAGGGCATATTGAGTATATAAATCAAGTTTTTTTATAATCTTGGGCTCAAAATGATTCAGCGGATCATAATCTTTGATCTGAGCTGCAATTTTACTCGATAAATCGGTTGTATCGAGCTTGGTGATTAATCCAATACCATTTTCACCTTTAATGAGTTTCTGCCAGGTATCGGGAACATTTTTTGCCAGGGCATTGATTGCTCCTATTCCTGTAATGACAACTCGTTTTTTAGCCATTATCATTTACCTCTTTAATTGTTTTCTTAATAGTGAACATATATGATGATATCTGCCTTCCGACCATATAAAATATGGAGATAACTATAGCAGAGAATATATAGGGGAAAAAAATAATTGCTCAGCTGCAAGCAACTGAGCAATTAAGGGAAAATTAATTAAGTTTGGATTTGAGATATTCTACTGCATCGCCGACTGTTTTCATTTTCTCGGCATCTTCTTCCGGTATGCTAATCTCAAATTCCTCTTCGAATTTCATGATTAATTCAACAGTATCCAAAGAATCAGCGCCCAAATCTTCAATAAATCTGGCTCCCTGAGTAATTTGCGCCTCGTCAACACTGAGTTCGTTAACAATTATTTCCTTAACTTTCGACAAAATGTCCATTGATTCCTCCTGTTATTTTTTACATAATTAAGCCGCCATCAATATTGATGGTCTGACCTGTTATATAACTGGCATCTTCAGAGGCCAGGAATATACAAACGTTAGCTACATCTGCAGCTGTTCCAGCCCTTTTAAGGGGGATGGATTCCAGATAATCACTCACCACCGTTTCCGGCAAATTGGCTGTCATTTCAGTCTGAATAAACCCTGGTGCTACAGCATTGACCCTGATATTACGGGATGCGAATTCCTTGGCAGCAGATTTGGTTAAGGCAATGACTCCCCCCTTAGAGGCGGCATAATTTGCCTGTCCGGCATTACCGGATATTCCTATTATGGAAGCGACATTGATAATAACACCATTCCGCTGTTTGAGCATAATGCGAGATATCTTATGAATACAATTAAAGGTTCCTTTGAGGTTAACCTTGATGACCCTATCCCAGTCCTCTTCACTCATCTTCATAATGAGATTGTCTCTTGTTATACCGGCATTGTTAACGAGGATATCGATCTTATTATATTGAGAAATGATCTCGGTGAATATTGTCTCGATACTCTGGAGGTCTGTTACATCAGCAGCAAAGCCGACCGCTTTATTACCCTGATCTTTAATCAGGGCAACTGCTTTATCAACTGCATCCTGAGACAGATCGACAATTACCGACAGTGTCCCTTCCCGGGCAAAGGCGGACGCTATTGAATAGCCAATACCTCTGGCACTTCCAGTAATAACAGCAACTCTGTTTTCCAATCTTGTCATACTAACTCCAATCTCTCTCTGGCAGCATCTAAATCTTGAATCATATCTACACTTATTATTTCAACGTTTCTGTCAATCTTTTTAATCATGCCGGCAAGCACTTTCTTCGGTCCAAACTCAAGAAATAATTCGGTTCCGAGATTAATGAGTTGATTTACACAATCAACCCACAAGACCGATGAGGTAACCTGTTGGATGAGATTATCTCTGATTTTTTCTACTACCGTATGGGGTTGGGCATCTACATTGGATATTACCGGTATAGTAGTCTCATTGAAGTTGATTTCTCCCATTTCGACAGCCAGCCAATCACTTGCTTTGGCAATTAAAGGTGAGTGAAATGGTCCCCCAACAGGGAGAAGAAGGGCACGCTTCGCACCTTTTTGTTTTGCTGCTTCACATGCCTGATGGACACCTGACTCGGTTCCAGAAATGACAGTCTGTTCGGGGCTGTTGTAATTAGCCACAACTACCAGACCTGCCGTGGATGCTTCCTGACAGATTTCTTTGATGACTATCGGTTCCAGACCGATAATAGCTGCCATGGCAAATGGGGTTCCCTGATTGGCTTTTATCATGAATTCACCTCGTTTGTGAACCAGGTAAAGAGCATCTTCCAGAGTTAAAACACCGTTTGCAACAAGAGCTGTAAACTCTCCCAGAGAATGACCGGCAACAAAATCTGGTTGAACCGTCACAAGTTTCTGTAGAGATTGCATGGCAATAATACTATGAAAAAGGATGGCTGGTTGGGTAAATTTTGTGTCGGTAAGAGTATCTTCCGGTCCCTCTTTGATTATCGAAGTCAGATCTACCCCATTTTGTTGATCAAACCGGGATAGGGGTTTTAATAGTTCAGGAGAATTTTCTATAAAATCCATCCCCATCCCAACATATTGAGCCCCCTGGCCCGGGAAAACAAAAGCTATTTTCTTATTCTTATCCGTCAAAGTCAACCTCCTGGTAATGAAAAATTATCATAAGTTCAGTATAGTAAGGGAAAATATTGAATGGTTATTAAGATTCACTATTTAATATCTGAAAAGCATACCACCTGAAGTTAATCCGGCACCAAAAGCTACTAAAAGCACCATGTCGCCACGTCTGATCTTATTAGATCTGATAGAATCATCAAGGGCTATGGGGATTGTGGAAGAGGAGGTATTGGCATATTTTTCAATAGTTACTATGACTTTATCAAGATCAATATTGAGTTTTTTTCCGAGAGT
>CAZSVG010000040.1:0-7877 GCA_964610195.1 uncultured Candidatus Cloacimonadota bacterium
AGTTGATATCCTGTTTGTCAAAGCCAGGTTGAACAGAACTTCACCCTCTGGAGATACCAGGATCAGTTTGTTGTTCGTCGTTCCCACAGCAATATTCTTATTGTCCAGAACTACTGGGGCGGCAATAACACCGGCACCGAGAGAAACCGGGAAATTAGGATGATAGGAGCCATCATACCTGATCACATAGAGATTCCCATCAAGCGCTCCGATAACGATCTCTTTGTTTCCATCGTTGTTAAGATCAGCGACAGCAATATCAGCTACCGATGTATTGGGGAGTTCAATCGGGAACCCGGATATTAATTCACCTGTTGGGTCAAGAACATAGAGGTTTTTATCCAGGCCAAAACTAATTATCTCCATTTCTCCATCATTATTGATATCGGCTAAAACCGGGGTCAGGATCTGCTGACCGCAATCTTCGAACATAAATACCAGTTCTCCCTGTTTATCTATGGCGAGTATTCTGTTCATACGACTGGCCAGAACGATCTCCTGATTCCCATCATTGTTGATATCTCCCATTGAGAAACTTCGCCAGAGATGTTCTTCATTTACCAGAGGATCTTGCACTGAATTGGCTTCAGCATCAAGAAGATGAATATTGCCGAGGGCATCGACAATAACCAGCTCTTCTATCAAGTCTCCGGTGAAATCTACGTGAAGTGGTGAAGCAGAGATGGGGTAAGAAGAGTTCCATGGCCAGTGGTTCTGGATTAGAGTTACCGGCATCGAGAGTTTATAGGTCTTGTCAAAGGTTGCGTTACCTGATCCTTCTGCAACAACATGGACATTCATTATATATGTTCCATAAGGAATGTTAACATCGACTTCGATGATAAAAGGTTCGACATTATTAATTGCAGAGTAACTATTAGCAATATTGCCATAATAGGCACTATCATTTATAAGATTAATATAGGTTGTATTGAAACTAATGGTTGCAGTTACACCAAAGGCATCTGCCCAGCCAGGTAAATTTCCCAATTCCAGGTAGAGATGAACTGTTTCTCCGGGATTAACCATCCCGTCATTATCTCCCATTGCATCATTATAAACTACATTTAGCGGTTCAATATAGGGAAAGGTTCCATTGGCGTCTTTGACGGCGATTGACGGGTCACCAAAGAGAATAAGCTCATAATAGCACCAGCGCATTACTCCATTAGACATTGCTTGATTTACCAATTGCTCCTTGGAGTAATTCATGGTATGCCCCAATTCTCTGATATTTTGATTAAACAAACCGTCAAAGAAAGTCAGATCGAAAGCCTGAGAAGGGCCATTTGTACCTCCCGGCATATACCATCCGTAACGGGTATTACCGATAAAGGCAAACAGTCCACCGGATGCAGTTACCAGATTTTGACCAACACATCCAGATTCCTGACTTGTTCCGGGATCAAAAGCTGCCGGATAGCAGCCCTGGGTATAGGCAAAACCATATTGGGTATTTGTCAGGGAAGAAATGCGCGAGTTGTTGAGTCCAAAAACAATAAAGTAATTGGCATGTCCGATATGATTGAGCATCCCCAGACCATCATTGAAAACTCTCATCACTTCAGGAATACTGAATGTTCCGTCTCTTTCATAAAGAGTATCGATATGATAATCGTTTGGTATATAAGGAATAATCTCATCTTTATAATCACCACCCCAGGTCGGACGACTATCAAGATTTTCTCCCATCATATAAGCGATATCATTGCTATAGGTATGATTATCGACATAGTACTGACTTTTATGAAAGAAATTATTGAACTGAGCGTCGGTAAAGGCAGGTATTCTCCCGATAGCTACTTCGGCAAACCAGTCAACATTATCCGCTGGTTCTCCATATACTCCATTACCGTTGGCATCCCAATTGCCGTCTAAGTTGCTGTAATAGATATCTGCCGGCATGTAATAATCAACAGTACCACCAACCTGACCGAATAATCCCCTGATGGGAATTATTCTACTGTCACCGCCAAGAATAACGTACTCCAGCGGAGTGTCGGTCTGAGAATAGGTCTGATAGGCATCGATTATAAAGTTACGGATCTTAGTCTGATTGTCCACACCCCCATAATTAGCATAAATATCATTGGTTGTGAAGAATCCTGTCGAGATTCCCTTACTCTCTTTCCAGGAAATGTAATCAGCAAATAAGGGTTCTCTGGTAGCATCAGAGATGATGATCATCTGATAAGGTTCATTGCTGTTGGGCAGGATGGAATTTGTTCTGATTATGTCTTTTCGGTAACTATATAATTGTTCTGGATTAACTACTAATCGGGAAACATCATTCCGGACACGATCAGATTGCACTAAAAAGAGATTCTGTTCATCAGCAATAGCTTGATCATGTTCACTGTGGATGGTTAATTGATAGTTTTCAAACCATCTTAACTCTCTTCTAACAGGATTATAACTATAAGGATAAACATTGATTATTAGAATATCGTGACCGTTCTTTCGCTCTACCCCCAGAACTTCATAACCCATTGCGGGATAGAAACTGTTATTCTCATAAATCCCCGGATTGGCTACCGTATTGTCAATTTCAGGGATTGAGATGGGCTGTGGTTCCTTAGCAAAATCGATATGGATCTCGCTCAATGTTTGTTCTCTATTAAAAGAGAGATCAACTGTTATAAAACGGTGTCCTTCCGGTAGTAATATTCTCAGATCCTGAAAAGCGATCATCGGTTCTCCGGGAACTATTTTTACCGGGAGGTCATTATTGAATTGATCATTGCGTAAAAGAGGTCTTTCGACCTCGAAATTAAAGCTCATTGAGGCAAAACTCAAAGAAATGAATATTGCCAGCATTAAGGTTAAAATCATTCGTTTCTTCATCGAAATCTATTCCTCCAATATAATATTCAATTTATATCAAGATAATATGGATTTATATGCTGTCAAGTTATAAATGTTAACCATTATTTATGTAATGAGATAGGGATAAACATTTTGATCTCTTTCCATTTCTCGATTTCATGATAGTCAATCTGATTCCCTAAAGTTATCCTGAAGGCCTGATTCAGGATAATTTATCTTTTATCTATCGCTATAGGATGTGGTCTTTGGTTATTCCGATAAGAAAAGACAGATTTCAATTATCTTGGCAAATAGATCAGCAGAGTAACTATAATGATAATAAGCACGATGATCAATTTTGTTTTATTATTTAGAATGAAGGATTTGATTTCCTGACCGAAGTATTTAACCAGAACTAATCCGATTATTATTACCAGAGTAGCTATAGCCAGGATCCAGAAATAGATGTCTATCTCCTCACGGATGATAACTGTAAACATCAACAGAAGTGCACCGAGAATCAGGTGTAAAAATCCTTTCTCAATTTTTTCTTTAGTTTCTTTCTTCATCAATCCCCACCCATAAGAAATAATCTCTACCCTATTTTTGTTGATCATTAAGAGCCTGTCAATTGCTTTTTCTTCTTTAATAAAAATTTAGTAATGATAACATAGATTCATCGAACAGGATCAAAGAAGGAGAACAAACAATTTTTTTCCTCATATAATTAATAGTATACCTTAAAGGAACCTTGTAGTCTGACCGGGCCGACTACAAGGTTCCCTTAGGAATGAAGTAGGGTAAAAATTCAATATGGATTGGAAGGCCATCGAGGAGATATGAATAATTATGAGAAATAACTTGATAAATAATCAAGTTTTGGATATATTATCGATGAAGTCAATAGATTACGTTAGAATGGAGATGAAATTAATTTAAAAAACGAAATCGGGAGGAATCATGTCGAGATGGTCGAAGTATTTGGGAAATAGTGTAAATTTTGCTGTAGAAAAAACCCCCAAAGAGGGGTTTCTGGAGAATTTCTTTGAGACAAGAGTTTTTGAACCTCGTAATGAACAAGAACAGAAAGAGTATGATGATTTTTCTTTTATCTCCACAGCTTTATCTTTAGCGGTTTATGTTTCATTGGCAGATGATGAGGTAAGCCCAAAAGAGAAGGAAAGAATCATTTCAGAAATGATTTTTCAGGTTGAGCAATATCCTTATGAATATGCCTGTCTGTCAGAGAAATTTGGTAATACTGACAAAGAGATAGTTAATAGTCTGTTCGAGAAATTTAAAGATGAGATCTTGAGTAAGAATTATGATCTTGCGAACAATATCAGGATTATTAACATGATCTATGAAAACAATCCGTATAAAAAGTATTATCTTTTAAGATTATGTTTTATCATTGGTTTTACCGACACTAAAGACATCAACCGCGAAATAGTTGCCATAAACGATATAGCAGCCAAACTACATATTCCTGACAATGAGAGAGACAGAATAAAGAAAGAGGTCATGAAAGAGTATAAATTCAATTAAGAGCTTATCTTAACCAATCCTCGAGGGTTACCGATCTATCGCTTTTAGCATCACGGTATTTGATGATTACCGGGCAATAAAGACTTATTCCGGCATGATCCTGGAGCATTCT
This sequence comes from uncultured Candidatus Cloacimonadota bacterium, assembly GCA_964610195.1. Lineage (GTDB taxonomy): Bacteria > Cloacimonadota > Cloacimonadia > Cloacimonadales > JAJBBL01 > JAHYIR01. The sequence goes on from CAZSVG010000040.1 coordinate 4,466, forward strand.
ACTACCGGAAACAACAACTGCTCTTTCCGGAATAGTTAATATTTCTTCTGGAGAGGAAAAGATAAATTCTTTATTCACGGCATCATATACTTTAGTAGAAGCAGTGAGTACTACACCTGCAGCCAGAATTGCCTTTGATTTGATGGTTACCCCTTCATAAATCCCACAATTTCCACCAATGAAGGAATCATCCTCTACGATAACCGGATTACTGCCTACCGGTTCTAATACACCGCCAATAATCGCAGCTGCGCTGATATGGACATTTTTCCCAACCTGGGCACAACTCCCGACCAGACAGTGAGAATCGAGCATCGTGCCATCATCGATATAAGCGCCGACATTTACATAAGAGGGGGGCATGATGGTTACATTTTTACCGATATAGGCACCACATCGAACAGAACTGCCACCGGGAACAATGCGGATTCCTTCGATACCAGTGATTTTCCTCTCCGGAAAGGTATTTTTATCCCAGAATATTTTCTGATCTGACCAGGGCATCCGGGTCAGTTCTCCTAAACGAAAGCCGGCTAAAATTCCCTTTTTAACCCAGATATTGGTTCTCCAGGAACCATTGTTTTTTTCCGCTGCCCGGATGGAACCATCTTCTAATTTGCTGCGAAATTCTTCGAACAATAGATAGTCTTCTTCAGTATAAGGACCCTGTTTTTCATAAAGGTTTGTTATATCTTGAGTCATGTTCATTAATCTTTTTCTCCATATTCTTCAGACGGTTTATATTCATCGATAAAAACGAAACGTGAAAGAGGATCTCTCTCCGGTCTCTTCTTTTCCGTCTTTTGTTGTTTTTCGCTGAGTTCAGGGTCTATTTCAGGATTATGCTTCCCGACAATAATCAGGGTAATCAGGTTCATTTTCGCAGGAATTTTAAGAATCTCTTTTGCTTTATCTACATCGTAACCGGCGATTGGATGAGCCACCAGTCCTAATTCTGTTGCTTTTAATAGTAAATAGGCAACTGCCATTCCGGTCCCCAGAAGATAATATTCACGTTTCTTAATCAAACAATCCAAGCTCTTTTCGCTGAAAACCGCTATGATCATCGAGGACTTGGTTGCCCAATGATTTCCCTTTGATAAAGCTGTAAAAAGCTCTTCGAGTTTATCTCGTTCTTTGACAAAAACAAAACGCCAGGGTTGATTATTAAAACATGAAGGGGCAAGTTGGGCAGCTTTGCATAAGGTTTCTATCGTTTCCTGATCAATCTCAATCGGCAGTAAGCTCCTGTATGCACGGCGAGAATTAATTGCTGTTTGTAATTCCATTCTAATCTCCAATTAATAGTGTTTTTATTATAAAAAATATCTCAATCCAATAGTCATTATATTGGAACCACCATGAACATTGTTAAAAAGTCCAAACACTCCGCTGCGATGATGAATCCTCCCGATTATTTCCCAATTCGGTATAGATGGTAGATCTGTGGCAATCTCCAGCAAGAGATAATTTAGTAATCTACTGGCATTGAGGTTTGTCCGGCTTCTTTCCTCTATTTTGGGGACTTCCGTTGCATACGACAAGCCATTACCAAAAGCAAGTGAAAACGGCAATTGAAAATTTGACGTAATATTTAACAAACGGAAGACAAACAGAACATTGAACTCATAGTGTTTTTGTTCACCGATATGGTTGGCAAATTGAGTCTCAACTTCTAATCTGAAGAGAGACGATTTTTGATATATATTCTTTCCCAGGGCTATGGCCTGCATCCAGGAATCTTCATAGTATATGGGTTTCAACATCAGAACTTTGTCTAAAAGGTGACGATCCGTATATCGTCCACCATAGATAGTAAGAAAGTAACCTGATAGGTCAGAACTGTCGGAACTCAATCCTGCATCTTTTTCTTGTTGGTTATAAAGAGATGTTTCATCCAAAGCAGTTAAATAAGATAAACCACCTACTATTATAATTAATATAATGACATTTAATAGTTCATTTCTCATCTTGATTCTCAATTTTCATTTCTGATTCTTTTATTTAACATTCAATATTTTCAGGTCAAGAAGAAAATAAATCGATGTATGCAGCCAATGTATTGATGCCGACGATTGTTCTTACTTCTTTAGAAAATCATTGACTGATTTAGTTGATTCATAACTTAAGATAGATTATTAAGTTACATTTAAACCTTGATATTTGGAATTATTAATTGATGGGGGTATCAGCCATGTCATATGGAACTACTACAGGAGCTTCTGCAGCAGCTGCTCAACAGAGGTTAGCTAATGCAACAAAAGCTTCCGGAGCAATCATCAGTGTCAGACCGGAAGATTTTATTACGATCTTGAATAAAATTGAAAAACCATTGATAGTTACGTCTGTCAGTAACTTTTTTGGTTCCAAAAGCTATCGATATCTTACAGCTTATAAAGGTCTGATATTTTATACTAAAAACAATGAACCCATGCATCTTCCATCGAAAGCAGAGTTGATTGAAGCTGACAAGATCTGGATTCCGAGCTAAAATAGTTTTAAAGCATAGCTTTTATCTTTGTATTTAAACCAACTGAATAACCGAAGATTCATCTAAAATCTTAGTCTGACCGACTCAACATTAAGTGATTGTTTTTGAGTCGATTAAGAAAAAAATGAAAAAAATATTGACACTTTAACGGGGGAATATTTTTTGAGCCTTCACATTAGTAGCACTGTTTTTGTTGCTATTTAATTAGAAAAAGTATCAAATAACTTTTGGGATACTTTTTATAGCTCTTTATTGCAGGAGGAAAGATGGCAAAGGAGAAATTTGTTAGGACGAAGCCGCATGTTAATATCGGCACCATCGGTCACGTAGATCATGGTAAGACGACATTAACAGCTGCAGTAACATTATATTTAAGTAAAAAAGGTGGAGCATCCTTCCGATCATTTGATAGTATAGATAATGCCCCGGAAGAGAAAGCACGTGGTATCACGATAGCGACTGCCCACGTAGAATATGAGACCGCAAACCGCCACTATGCTCACGTAGACTGTCCCGGTCACGCGGACTATGTAAAGAACATGATCACCGGAGCCGCCCAGATGGATGGTGCAGTATTGGTCGTGAGTGCTGCCGACGGACCAATGCCCCAGACGAGAGAGCATATATTACTTGCTCGTCAGGTAGGTGTACCGGCGATGGTGGTCTTTTTAAATAAATGTGATCTGGTTGATGACGAAGAGTTATTGGAATTAGTAGAACTGGAAGTTCGTGACTTGTTATCGAAGTATGAGTTTCCGGGAGACGATATTCCGATTATCAGAGGATCAGCACTTCTGGCCTTGAATGGTGACCCGCAAGGAGAAGCCCAAGTCCAGGAATTGATGGATGCGGTTGATAGTTATATACCCCTTCCTGAGCGTGATAAAGACAAGCCGTTCCTGATGCCGATCGAGGACGTAT